>NZ_CP150248.1:1697500-1777500 GCF_037975285.1 Ornithinibacillus sp. FSL M8-0202 | reverse complement strand
GAAGTTTGAGAGGAGCTGTCCTTAGTACGAGAGGACCGGGATGGACACACCGCTGGTGTACCAGTTGTTCCGCCAGGAGCATAGCTGGGTAGCTACGTGTGGAAAGGATAAGTGCTGAAAGCATCTAAGCATGAAGCCCCCCTCAAGATGAGACTTCCCATCACTTCGAGTGAGTAAGATCCCTTAGAGACTATGAGGTTGATAGGTCCGAGGTGGAAGCGTGGTGACACGTGGAGCTGACGGATACTAATAGATCGAGGACTTAACTAACTTATTTGATATCGTTTGTTTACTCTTATTTAGTTTTCAGGGTATAATTCTATATCCAAACCATTGTCTGGTGATGATGGCGAGAAGGTCACACCTGTTCCCATACCGAACACAGAAGTTAAGCTTCTCAGCGCCGATGGTAGTTGGGGCATTGCCCCTGCGAGAGTAGGACGTTGCCAGGCAAGATTTAAGCCAAGAGACTGTATTGTCTCTTGGCTTTTTTGTAGTGTGCCAGGCATGCACACATTCTCTAGGGTTGAAGTCCTGAATCACGAAGGCAGTAGTAGTGATTAGCTTAAGACAAGGGTGTCTAGGGTGACCTAGAATCTGAAGGAAGTCAGCGGCAAATCTCCGCCTCGAGGAACACAAACTTCATATAAGGCTAGATGTTCTTGGATGAGACTGCTATACAAGTTGAAGTCCTTACTGCCAAAGGGAGCATAGAGTAAATGGAGCGAGGACATGGAGAGGAAGAATGTGTGCTTACCCTGGGAGGTCTGATAGAAATGCGGTACACCTGCCGTAACCGAACATGAGAATGTTCGCTGAACTATCAGAAGTCAGCCGAAGCCATAGTACCGAATGCTCCTAGGGTATTCGGGAAGGGCTGAATCATCTAAGGAGAATTGCCACTTTGCATACGCAACACTTGATGACGCAGAAACATAAGAACCTTCCTAATGGAGGAAACGATGAATCTCGTGGGGGACATTAGAAGGGCTGAAAGTAGTTGCCACATAAGAAGGACGGACAATTCGCGTAGGAGTTCGATATCATGTTGGAAAGAATACTATCACGGGAAAACTTAATACAAGCACTAAAACGTGTAGAAAGAAACAAAGGAAGTCATGGTGTGGATGATATGCCTGTACAAAACCTACGAGCACATATCATGAAACAGTGGACTACCATTCGGGAACAACTCGAAAAGGGAACCTACTACCCTCAACCTGTTCGTCGTGTCGAAATCCCGAAACCAAACGGTGGGAAGAGAAAGTTAGGTATCCCTACCGTGACAGACCGATTCCTCCAACAAGCAATCGCACAAGTCCTAACGGAAGTTTACGACCCTACATTTTCGCGATACAGTTATGGATTCCGTCCAAACAAGCGCGGACATGATGCGGTGAGACAAGCTAGAAATTATATCAAGCAGGGTTACCGTTGGGTAATCGATATGGATTTAGAGAAATTCTTCGATAAAGTAAATCATGACAGACTGATGCGAACATTAAGTAAAAGAATTCAAGACCCAATGGTCTTGAAATTAATCAGAAGATATTTACAGGCAGGAATTATGGAAGATGGGTTAGCTTGTCCTAATACAGAAGGTACTCCCCAAGGAGGCCCCCTAAGTCCACTACTTTCCAATATTGTCCTCGATGAACTGGATAAAGAACTGGAGAAAAGAGGACTTCACTTCGTCCGTTATGCAGACGACTGTAATATCTATGTTCGCTCCAAACGTGCGGGTTTACGAATCATGAATACTATCACTAAATTCATAGAAGAGAAACTGAAACTCAAAGTAAATGGAGACAAAAGTGCGGTAGACCGCCCATGGAGACGCAAATTCCTTGGATTTTCTTTTACCATCCAGAAGGAAACCCCGAAAATCCGGGTTTCAAAAGAAAGTGTAAAACGCTTTAAACAGCGAGTTCGTGAACTGACTTCTAGAAGGAAATCGGTGGCGATGGATAGAAGGATGGAGAAACTAAATCGATTCCTAATAGGTTGGTTAGGCTACTACCAACTGGCAGAAACGCCTTCTTTATTCAAGAAACTAGATGCCTGGATAAGAAGAAGGTTACGAATGATTCGTTGGAAGGAATGGAAGAAAGTCCAAACAAGGTACCATAACTTAATTCGATACGGAATTAAGAAAGGAAAAGCGTGGGAATGGGCTAACACAAGAAAGGGATACTGGCGAATAGCTAAAAGCCCAATCTTGCATAAAGCCCTTGACGACCAATATTGGTCAGGCCAAGGGCTAAAGAGTCTATTTAGTAGATATCAAACGTTACGTTGGACTTAGATGGAACCGCCGTATACGGAACCGTACGTACGGTGGTGTGAGAGGTCGGAGGTTAAACGCCTCCTCCTACTCGATTATAAAATAATTCCACTATCATATTTCCAATTGGAATGACTAAACTGATAATAGAGAAATAGTTAAGAGAAGGGGGAACTAACATGAATGCGGTCTTTGAAAACTTAATCGATGATAACTTCCTTCTAATAATAGTACGTGTACTAATTGCTTTAGTATTATCTGGTTTGATTGGTTTTGAGCGTGAATTGAAAAATCATTCAGCTGGCTTTCGTACTCATATTCTAGTTGGTGTCGGTGCGTGTTTAATGATGCTCCTGTCTTTATTTGGCTTTGAGGCATATATTGAAAAATATAATAATGTTCAATTTGATCCAGCACGTATTCCCTCTTATGTAATTAGTGGGATTGGTTTTTTAGGAGCGGGAACGATTATGGTGTATGGAGGCACGATAAGAGGCTTAACTACTGCAGCTTCCATTTGGGCAGTAGCAGGTCTAGGCCTTGTTGTAGGGGCGGGAATGTATGCTGTCGCTGTATTTACCACCTTGATTATCTTGTTAAGCCTAGTTTTTCTTAATAACTTTGAAAAGCTATTCACTAGAGGCAAAACGTCCCTAGTATTAGAGATTATTTCGTATTCTGGGCTACCAATTAATAAAGTTGTTTCGGTGTTAGAGGATAGTGAACTAAAAGTAAGACAGGTGGAAGTTATTAAAGTTGAAAATGACCTAAAAAGTATTTTTATAAAAGTTGAACGAAAGACTAATCTAAATAAAATTGAGTTGTTTGAACGTTTATCTAGTATAGATGCTGTAAAAAGTGTTTCAGAAAGATAATAAGTAACTTCTTAGTCCCCTGCACATCACGAACAGCTGTGTAGGTTTTTTTTATAATTATAATGGTGGAAGATCTTATTTAGATAAATGGTTTTGATTGTTATGAATTTGTCTACAATAGTTATTGTAAGATAGTTGCATCTGATAAAATTTGAAGTATAATAAAAGTAAAGTCAAAGATAGTCAAAGTCAATATGGTGGACGAACCTGAGATTACTCTGGAATCTAGGAGGGAATCAAATGAGCAATATTTCAGATGTAATTGAGCAATATTTAAAACAAGTCTTACAAGCAAAAGGGCAAGATGCTATTGAAATAAAACGTAGCGAGATTGCAGATCGATTTCAATGTGTTCCATCACAAATAAACTATGTCATTAATACTCGTTTTACTGTGGAAAAAGGATATATTGTTGAAAGTAAGCGTGGTGGTGGAGGGTATATTCGAATTATTCGAATTAGACACCGCGATAAATCAGAATTAATTGATGAGATTATTGAGCTAATTAACCCTACGGTAACCCAGCAAGCCGCTGTAAATGTATTAGAACGCCTTATGGAAGAGGGAATCTTAACGGAACGAGAAGCTAAGATAATGGCTAATGGAATCAGTAGGGAGACATTAGCATTTAAATTGCCTCTACGAGATGAGATTAGAGCAAGAATTTTAACCTCTATGCTCACAACATTAAAGTACTTATAAGTTAATCGGTTTAGATTTTAGACAAGGGGGAAACAAGGTGGAGTGTCAGGAATGTCATCAACGGCCAGCTACTTTGCATTATACACAGGTGATTAACGGACATAAGACGGAAATTCAAATTTGTGAGGTCTGTGCAAAAGAAAAAGGATATATGACGTATCCGGAAGATGGATATTCGCTTCATAATCTATTAACGGGATTATTTAACTTTGAGTCTGGAACTGTCGGGTCACCTGGAGCACACTTACAAAAGGAAAAAGATGTTCAATGTCCAAAATGTGGGTTGACCTTTACGGAATTTAAACAAATCGGTAAGTTTGGATGTGGAGAGTGTTACCATACCTTTTCTTCCAATCTAAATCCAATTTTCCGTCGTGTTCATAGTGGAAATACAGAACATAGGGGTAAGATACCGAAGCGAAAAGGTGGCAATTTACATCTTAAGAAACAGCTTGCAAATTATAAGACGGAATTAAAAGAATTAATTATTAATGAAGAGTTTGAACAAGCTGCTGTAATTCGAGATAAGATTAAGGAATTAGAAGCAAAGATTAATCGTAAGGAAACAGGTGATAGTAATGACACTTCAACATTTCATGAATGAAGCAATCAGTCCTTGGATGCGTGAACAAGGTCCAGATCATGATATTGTACTAAGTAGTCGCATTCGTTTGGCGCGTAACTTTGCAGACATGCCATTTCCTATTATTGCCGATCAAAAAGACTTAGAGCAAATCCGTAAATTCTTTAAACAGGAATACGAGCATACGTCATTTGGAGAATATAAGAACTTTGAATTTATCTCGATCCGAGACATAACCGCAATTGAGAAAAGTGTATTAGTAGAGAAGCACCTAATTAGCCCATTACTTGCGAAAAGAGAAGGTGCAGCTGCTACGCTAATTTCACAAAACGAACAAGTCTCTGTCATGATAAATGAAGAGGATCATATTCGAATTCAACTATACTTTCCTGGTTTACAATTAACGAAGGCATTAAACAAAGCCTTGGAGTTTGATGATTGGATTGAAGAAAAGGTAAATTATGCTTTTGATGAAAAGCGGGGCTTCTTAACCAGCTGTCCGACTAATGTAGGGACAGGGATGAGAGCATCGGTAATGATGCATTTACCAGCGCTTGCTATGACGAAGCAAATCAATCGAATGATGCCAGCTATAAACCAGCTAGGACTAGTAGTAAGAGGGATTTATGGAGAAGGTAGCGAAGCATTAGGAAATATCTTTCAAATTTCTAATCAGATTACACTTGGAAAGACAGAAGAGCACATCATAGAAGATTTGGAGAGTGTTGTACAACAGTTAATTGAACATGAGCGAAAGGCTCGTACTAGAATTTTAGAACAATCCGGAATTGAACTAGAGAACCGTATTTTCCGTTCTTTAGGTGTTTTGGAATATAGTAGAATTATTGAATCAAAAGAGGCTGCAAGATGTTTATCAAATGTTAGACTGGGAATTGATTTAGGAATCATTAAAAATGTTTCTCGTAATATACTTAATGAACTGATGGTTTTAACACAACCAGGTTTCTTGCAGCATTATGCAAAAAAGACGCTAAGTGCTTCAGAGAGAGATGTACTAAGAGCGTCTTTAATCCGGGAACGATTACAATTTGAGGAATAGGTAGGAGGAAATCTTATATGATGTTTGGACGTTTCACTGAGAGAGCACAGAAAGTTTTAGCCTTATCACAAGAAGAAGCCGTACGTCTTGGTCATAATAATATAGGTACAGAGCATATTCTTCTTGGATTAGTGCGTGAAGGGGAAGGTATAGCTGCGAAAGCATTAGAATCTCTTGGATTAGAAGTATCAAAAATTCAAGAAGAAGTGGAAAAGCTAATTGGAACTGGTAAGCAACCAATGCAAACCATTCACTATACACCTAGAGCAAAAAAGGTAGTTGAGCTATCCCAAGATGAGGCAAGAAAATTAGGTCATTCCTATGTAGGAACAGAACACATCCTATTAGGCTTAATCCGAGAAGGTGAGGGCGTTGCTGCTCGTGTTTTAAATAACCTTGGGGTTAGTTTAAATAAGGCAAGACAACAAGTGCTTCAATTATTAGGTAGTAATGAATCTCAAGCTGGTAGACAGGGTCGAGGCCAAGCTTCTAATGCTAATACACCGACATTGGATTCACTAGCGAGAGATTTAACACAAAGTGCAAAAGAGGGGAATATTGACCCGGTCATTGGAAGAAGTAAAGAAATAGAACGTGTTATCCAAGTGTTAAGTCGCCGTACGAAAAACAATCCAGTCCTGATCGGAGAGCCTGGTGTTGGTAAGACAGCTGTAGCAGAAGGATTAGCACAGCAAATCATTCAAAATGAAGTACCAGAAACATTACGAGATAAGCGTGTCATGACATTGGATATGGGTACTGTTGTAGCAGGTACGAAATATCGTGGGGAATTCGAGGACCGCTTGAAAAAGGTAATGGAGGAAATCCGCCAAGCAGGCAATATTATCTTATTTATTGATGAATTGCATACGTTAATTGGTGCTGGAGGTGCAGAAGGGGCAATTGATGCTTCCAATATTTTAAAGCCATCATTAGCGCGTGGAGAATTACAATGCATCGGTGCTACTACATTGGAAGAGTATCGTAAATATATTGAAAAGGATGCAGCTTTAGAGAGACGTTTCCAACCAATTCAAGTGGATGAGCCAACATTAGAAGAAACGATTCAGATTTTAAAAGGACTACGTGACCGCTATGAGGCGCATCACCGTGTAACGATTACCGATGAAGCGATAGAAGCGGCTGCTAAATTATCGGATCGATATATTACCGATCGTTTCTTGCCAGATAAAGCAATCGACTTAATTGATGAGGCCGGTTCTAAAGTAAGATTACGTTCCTACACTGTTCCACCAAATCTAAAGGACTTGGAGCAAAAGCTTGAAGAGGTACGGAAAGAAAAAGATGCTGCAGTACAGAGTCAAGAGTTTGAAAAAGCAGCTTCACTTAGAGATACAGAGCAGCGTTTACGTGAGCAACTAGAGACGACAAAGAATGAATGGAAAGAAAAACAAGGACAAGAGGATTCTCAAGTAACAGTTGAAGATATTGCTAGTATTGTGTCGATTTGGACTGGTGTACCAGTTTCTAAATTAACAAAAGACGAAAGTGAGCGTCTGCTTCATTTAGAAGAGGTATTACACGATCGTGTTATCGGCCAAGAAGAAGCCGTTAAAGCTGTTGCAAAAGCAATAAGAAGAGCAAGAGCAGGACTTAAAGATCCGAAACGTCCAATTGGCTCCTTTATTTTCTTAGGACCAACAGGGGTAGGGAAAACAGAATTGGCTCGTGCGCTTGCTGAGGCGATGTTTGCCGATGAAGATGCAATGATTCGTATTGATATGTCCGAATACATGGAAAAACATTCGACCTCACGACTTGTTGGATCTCCTCCAGGATATGTTGGATACGAAGAGGGTGGTCAACTAACGGAAAAAGTTCGTAGAAAACCATACTCTGTTGTATTATTAGATGAAATAGAAAAAGCACATCCTGAGGTGTTTAATATCCTTTTACAAGTGCTAGAAGATGGACGCCTAACCGATTCGAAAGGTCGTGTCGTAGACTTCCGTAATACGGTAGTAATCATGACATCAAATGTTGGAGCAAGTGAGCTGAAGCGTAACAAATATGTCGGATTTAACTTAGATGATGAAAACAAAGACTATGCGAATATGAAATCAAAAGTCATGGACGAATTGAAAAAAGCTTTCCGTCCAGAATTCTTAAATAGAATTGACGAAACGATTGTATTCCATTCCTTAGAGAAGAAACATATGAAATCAATTGTCACATTAATGGTTAAAGACGTACAAAAGCGTTTAATCGAACAAGAAATTGATTTCTCGCTTACCGATAAAGCACTTGAAAAAATTGCGAATGAGGGCTTTGATCCTGAATATGGTGCAAGACCATTAAGAAGATCTATACAAAAGAATATTGAAGATCTATTATCAGAGGAGCTACTAAAAGGTTCGATTAAAATCGGAGAAAAGGTTAAAATTGGGTTAAATAATAAAGGTGAATTTATTATTTTACCGTAAAATAGTTTTATTTTCTTGAAGAAAAAGCTAGGAGGATTTCACCTTCTAGCTTTTTTCTTCCTCAGAAAGGTATGGTACGATGCTAGTTATAATTGTAGGGCGTCTATAAATTGGCAGTTTTATAGCGGATATAGTGTATAGAGCGATGTGTTCTGTTAGTAAAACAATGTTAATGAAACCCTAATTTATGAAGAATATGTGGCAAACTTAAGGAAAAATAATACTAAATTGATAGATTTCTGTAACCTTAATACCGCGTTAAACGTATATAATAGAGGTATCCGAAAGGAATGATATGATTGGCAAAAAGAAAGACTAAATTTGTTTGCCAGGAATGTGGATATGAAACTGCAAAATGGTTGGGCAAATGCCCAGGTTGTAATAATTGGAATAGCTTTGTAGAGGAAACCGAAATTACAGGTAAACAATCAAGACATACATTTAGTGGCATTTCTAGCTCTGGTAGTAAACCAGAAAAAATAACATCTATTGAGTCACAGGATGAGCCACGAATTACAACAAAATTAAACGAGTTAAACCGTGTGCTTGGCGGTGGTGTTGTACCTGGATCATTAGTACTAATCGGTGGTGACCCGGGTATTGGAAAGTCAACACTCCTATTACAAGTCTCATCACAGCTTGCCGAGAAGCAGCTGCCAGTTTTATATATATCTGGTGAGGAATCTACTAGACAAACGAAGCTTCGTGCAGATCGGTTAGGTGTAAGCTCAGACTTACTTTATGTACTTTCTGAAACGAATTTACTAACGATAACGAACCATATCGATCAGTTAAAACCATCACTCGTCATTATTGATTCCATACAAACCATCTATCGTGAAGAGGTAACTAGTGCACCTGGAAGTGTATCCCAGGTTAGAGAATGTACAAGTGAATTAATGCGAATTGCTAAAACGAGTGGTATACCTATTTTTATCGTAGGACATGTAACGAAAGAAGGAGCAATTGCTGGTCCGAGGTTATTAGAGCATATGGTAGATACCGTGCTTTATTTTGAAGGAGAAAGACATCACACATACCGAATTTTACGTGGTGTAAAGAATCGTTTCGGTAGCACGAATGAAATGGGTATTTTTGAAATGAAGGAAGAGGGCTTACGAGAAGTGTTGAACCCTTCTGAGATATTCCTCGAGGAGCGGTCACAAGGTACTGCCGGTTCGACAGTTGTAGCGTCGATGGAAGGGACAAGACCTGTATTAGTGGAAATTCAGGCCTTAGTATCCCCATCTAGCTTCGGTAATCCAAGAAGAATGGCAACTGGTATTGATCACAATCGCGTATCATTACTAATGGCGGTTTTAGAGAAGCGAGTCGGATTAATGCTACAAAATCAGGATGCCTATATAAAGGTAGCGGGCGGAGTAAAGTTAGACGAACCAGCGATAGATTTGGCAACGGCGGTTAGTATTGCATCTAGTTTTAGAGATATTTCGACGAGGCCGGATGATATCTTCATAGGTGAAGTTGGATTAACTGGAGAAATAAGAAGGGTATCGAGAATAGAGCAACGCGTTCAAGAGGCAGCAAAGCTTGGCTTTAAACGAGTCATCTGTCCACAAAACAATCTAGAAGGATGGACTGTTCCAAAGGATATTCAAGTTATTGGTGTCCGAACGATTCAAGAAGCACTAGATATAGGGGTGCCAAGATAATAGATTTAAAAAACCAGTAGAATTTTGTCGAATTTTGATTGACTTGGTTAATTTAGTGTGATAAAATTTAATGTTTTGCCAATTTGATTGTTTTTTGAAGCTATGCTATTATGGTGAAGTACTACTCTAAATTGATAGATGGTAGTTCTGGATTTTTCCGTATCCGGAACGAAATAATTCGGCTTAAATAACGGAAGAAAGCGAAGTTTATTAAAAATTAATGGTTATTATTTTAGGTTAATAGGTAATAATAATGGTTAGGAGGTGACGGTGGTGCTGAAAAAGATTGTTCATTTGTTCTTTATTATTTCAGGGGGTACCATTGGGTATTTATATATACCATATGTTATTAGGCTATTAGATTTTAACAGTTTAGCATGGTTGGAATCACCGTATTTAGGTGCTGTATTAGGCGCAATTATATTATTTGTTATTTCCTATCTGGTTACGGATTATATTGTAGATTTCTTAAGGTGGATTGAAGAGGGATTAGTAAAGATACCGATTGGTGATTTACTATTTGGTAGTCTCGGGCTAATTATTGGTTTAGTAACGGCATTTTTAATCAATTTGCCAATTCAGGAAATCAACATTGAATTTGTATCGAAGGTCATCCCGTTATTTATTACCATACTTCTAGGTTATTTTGGATTTCAGGTCGGTTTCCGTAGACGTGATGAATTAATTAATCTGTTAAGTATTAATCGCAAGGATAAGAAGAAGGGTTCTACTGATCTAGATCAACTAGATAGTAATGAACCGAGACCGAAGATATTAGATACAAGTGTGATTATTGATGGGCGTATTGCAGATATTTGCCAAACAAGCTTTATCGAAGGGACAATTGTTATCCCACAATTTGTGTTAGGTGAACTGCAACATATTGCAGATTCTTCAGATGTCCTGAAAAGAAATCGCGGTCGAAGAGGCCTAGACGTCTTGAATCGTATTCAAAAGGAATTACCTATTAAAGTAGAAATCTACGAGGGTGATTTTGAAGAGATACAGGAAGTAGATAGTAAATTAATTAAATTAGCCAAAGTAATGGATGGTATTGTAGTTACCAATGATTTTAATCTAAATAAAGTATGTGATTTGCAAGGTGTATCGGTGTTGAATATTAATGACCTTGCGAACGCTGTAAAACCAGTTGTATTACCTGGAGAAGAATTAATGGTTCAAGTGATTAAGGATGGTAAAGAGCAAAATCAAGGAATTGCATATTTAGACGACGGTACGATGATTGTTGTGGAAGAAGGTAGAAATTACATCGGTAAAACGATTGAAGTACTAATAACTAGTGTCTTACAAACCTCTGCCGGACGCATGATTTTTGCAAAGCCAAAATTACTTGAAAAAGCATTATAAAAAAGGTATAACTTATATTGAAGATTGACAATAAATTAAAAGTGATAACAGTCAGTGTTATCACTTTTTGTTATAATGTTATAGGAATGACTATTATATAAATATAGAAAAGAAGGTAGAGACTATTATGACAAAAGAAGTTCGTGTGCGTTATGCGCCAAGTCCAACTGGCCATTTACATATCGGAAATGCTCGTACAGCTTTATTTAACTATTTATATGCGAAGCATTTCGATGGGAAGTTTATCATTCGGATTGAGGATACCGATGAAAAGCGTAACGTAGAAGGAGGAGAAGAAAGCCAACTTAAATTCCTTAAGTGGTTAGGCGTGGAATGGGATGAAGGTGCGGATGTCGGTGGAAATTACGGACCTTACCGCCAAATGGAACGCCTTGATATTTATAATCAGTATGTTAATGAATTGCTAGAAAGAGGACTAGCATATAAATGCTACATGACAGAAGAAGAACTGGAGCAAGAACGTGAAGAGCAAATCGCCAATAGCCAAGCACCTAAATATGGCGGCAAGCATCGTAACCTAACACCAGAACAAATAGCTGCATATGAAGCAGAAGGTAGAAAACCAAGTATTCGTTTCCGAGTTCCTGATAATGTAACCTATACATTTGAGGACATGGTACGTGGTACAATTAAGTTTGAATCTAGTGATTTCGGTGACTGGGTTATCGTGAAGAAAAATGGTGTTCCAACGTATAACTTTGCAGTTGCGATTGATGACCATCTAATGAATATTACACATGTTCTGCGTGGTGAAGAGCATATCTCAAATACACCAAAACAATTGATGATCTATGAGGCATTTGGTTGGGAAGCACCAACATTTGGTCATATGACATTAATTTTAAATGAGGACCGTAAGAAGTTAAGTAAACGTGATTCACATATTATTCAGTTCATTGAACAGTATAAAAATCTTGGTTACTTACCAGAAGCTTTGTTTAACTTTATTACACTATTAGGATGGTCTCCTGTTGGGGAAGAAGAGATTTTCGCAAAAGAAAAGCTTATTGAAATCTTTAATCCAGAAAGACTATCCACTTCTCCAGCTATCTTTGATGTACAAAAATTAAAGTGGATGAACAACGAATATATTAAAGCATCAGATTTAGATAAGGTAATTGAACTAGCCATGCCTCATTTGATTGAAGCGGGAAGACTTTCAGCTGATATGGATGAGGAAACAAAAGAATGGGCGGAAAAAGTGATTGGATTATACCGGGAACAATTGCGGTACGGTCAAGAAATCGTAGAACTTACAGAGATGTTCTTCAATAAAGAAATAGCTTACGATGAAGAAGCGAAGAATGTATTAGCAGAAGAACAAGTACCAGAAGTATTACAAGTGTTTACGGATAAGCTAATCCATTTAGAAGAATTCAATAAAGATACAATTAAAGATCAAATTAAAGCAACGCAAAAAGAAACCGGACACCGTGGTAAAAAACTATTCATGCCAATCCGTGTTGCGACAACAGGACAAACCCATGGCCCAGAGCTACCGCTCGCAATTGAATTATTAGGTAAAGAATTAATCGTTGAACGCTTAGATAAATTGTTAAAAGATATAGGAGCTTAATGAACGGGGTTTGGATTATGTAGCTTAGGATGTCGGTACTTATTATTCTTATAGCTTCTGACCAGTTCTTATTAAAAGAGCTTGGTCCGCTTCCGAAGCTTTAGTCGTCGTAGCAAGAGGCGTGCACTAGCATACTTTAGAAAAGGAAGTATATTCGGGACCCGATGATCGTCATTCGCTTTTTCAAAATACTGGAGCGAAGTGATTCACATTTTTACTAATCTATAATATAGTATTAATACAATAAATAAAGAACGTTGATAAGGGAAAGTAATAGCTAGTAGATTACACAGAGAGAATCACCATGGCTGGGAGTGATTTTAATCGCTATCTATGAAGTGCTCCTTTGAGTCCGTTATGGAAGGAATTAGTACATAACGGCGGTACTCTACCGTTATAAGAGTATGAGTTGGGGGGGTATAAACAAACACCTCCAAACAGAGTGGAACCGCGCTAAAAGCGTCTCTGTGTTTTTACACAGGGACGCTTTTTATTTTGAAAAAACATGTATCCTTTTCAAGGGGGATTTTTTATGGGGTTATTTAGGCGAATGAAGGAAGATATGGATGTTGTATTCGAACAAGATCCAGCAGCTCGAACATATTTTGAAGTATTTTTAACTTATTCTGGTTTACATGCTGTTTGGTCCCATCGTATTGCACATGCGTTCTATAAACGAAAGCTATACTTTATTGCACGTACTATATCACAGATTAGTCGCTTTTTTACCGGGATAGAAATACATCCAGGGGCTAAAATTGGGCGCAGGCTTTTCATTGATCACGGAATGGGTGTTGTAATTGGAGAAACCTGTGAAATTGGCGACAATGTAACCATCTTTCAAGGTGTAACGTTAGGTGGTACAGGGAAAGAAAAAGGGAAGAGGCATCCAACGATTAAAGATAATGCATTAATTGCATCTGGGGCTAAGGTATTAGGGTCAATTACGATTGGAGAGAATGCCAAAATAGGCGCAGGGTCTGTTGTGCTCAAGGATGTTCCTGATAATTCAACGGTAGTAGGGATTCCGGGTAAAGTAGTCATTCAAGACGGGAAGAAGCTTAGGCGCTTAGACCATCATAAATTACCTGATCCGGTTGAGGAACAATGTTCAAGTCTTCAAAAGGAAATTGAATTATTAAAAGTGGAAATTGCTAAACTAAAGGAAGGGAAATAGGATATGTCGATTTCAATCTATAATACACTAACGCGTGAAAAACAAGAGTTTAAGCCAATAGAGGAAGGCAAGGTCCGTATGTATGTATGTGGACCTACTGTATACAACTACATTCATATTGGAAACGCAAGACCAGCAATTGTATTTGATACCGTAAGAAGATATTTGGAATATAAGGGCTATCATGTTGACTATGTTCTCAATTTTACCGATGTGGACGATAAAATTATTAAAAGGGCAAATGAACTAGGGGAAGATGTGTTTGCGGTTTCTAATAAGTATATTGATGCTTATTTAGAAGATGTAAGTAAATTAGGAGTTAAAAAGGCAACTCATAATCCACGAGTTACCAATACGATGCAAGAGATAATTGATTTTATTAAAGACTTAGTAGATAAAGGCTTTGCTTATGAAGCGGAGGGGGATGTTTATTTTAAACCGAGGGCTTTTGAAGGCTATGGCAAGCTTTCTCATCAGTCAATCGATGAATTACGATCTGGAGCTAGAATCCAAATCGGGGAGAAAAAAGATGACCCTCTTGACTTTGCGTTGTGGAAAAGTGCTAAGGAGGGGGAAATTTCTTGGGATTCTCCATGGGGCAAGGGCCGTCCTGGCTGGCATATTGAATGCTCCGCGATGGCGAAGAAATATCTTGGCGAGACGATTGATATTCATGCTGGAGGACAGGATCTAACATTCCCACACCACGAAAACGAAATTGCCCAATCAGAGGCAAATAACGGGAAAACATTTGCAAACTATTGGATGCATAATGGATATATTAATATTAATAACGAGAAAATGTCTAAATCACTAGGTAATTTTGTGTTAACAAGAGACTTATTGGAACAGCATGATGCTAATGTGATTCGTTTCTTTATGTTAAGTGTTCACTATAGAAATCCTATCAATTTCTCAAGTGAACTATTAGAATCAGCCAAAAATAGTTTGGAACGCGTTATCACCTCGTATCATAATTTGGAGCACCGGAAACCATCAAGTACTAATCTTGATACAAACCAGCAAGAATGGGTAGATAAAATCGCTGTTTTAACATCGCGGTTTGAAGCAGAGATGGATGATGACTTTAACACAGCAAATGCAATTTCTGTTCTATTTGATTTAACAAAAGAAGCAAATGTTTATTTAAATCAAGACCATACATCACCACATGTAATCGACCTATTTCAAGAGAGAATAAAAGCGTTCTTAGAAATTTTAGGAGTAACCGTTGAAAGTGAGACAGCTTTATTGGATGAGGAAATTGAAGCGCTGATTGAGGAGAGAAATGAAGCAAGAAAAACGCGTAATTTCGCTCGAGCAGATGAAATTCGTGATTTATTAAAAGAAAAAAATATTATTTTAGAAGATACACCACAAGGGGTTCGTTGGAAAAGGGGCTAGTGAATGGGAACTGACATTAAACAGATGAAAAGCTTAGCCCTTGCCTATATGGGCGATGCAATCTATGAAGTATTTGTTCGCGAGCATTTATTAGCAAAAGGAACCGTGAAGCCTAATCAACTACATCAGAAGGCTATTACCTTTGTATCGGCCAAAGCGCAAAGCTTTGTTTTACGGGATTGGTTAGAGCAAGGGATTTTAACGAGTGAGGAGGAGCGGATTGTTGCAAGAGGGAGAAATGCAAAATCCGGCTCCGTTCCTAAAAACACCGATGTTGTCACCTATCGTTATTCTACGGCGTTTGAGGCGTTAATTGGGTTTCATTACTTATCTAAAAATGAGACAAGGTTACAGGATTTAATAAATTTAGCGATTGAACAAATAGAAAGGAGGAATGGCTAAATGGATCAAGAAATGATTATTGGTAAAAACCCAGTAATAGAAGCACTAAATTCAGGAAGATCCGTGAATAAAGTGCTTATTTCAGATCAATTAAATGCTAATACACAAGGAAAGATTATTCAGCTCGGCAAACAAGCGGGGACTATTGTACAAAAGGTTCCCAAATCGAAGCTAGATCACATAACAGATGGAAACCACCAGGGGGTTGTCGCTTATGTAGCTTCCTATCAGTATGCATCACTGGATGAATTGTTTAGAAAGGCCAAGGAAAGAAACGAAGAGCCGTTTTTTATTATTTTAGATGAATTAGAAGACCCTCATAATTTAGGATCCATATTGCGAACAGCAGATGCTACTGGAGCACACGGTGTCATCATTCCGAAGCGACGGTCTGTTGGTCTAACCGCAACAGTAGCGAAGACAGCAGCAGGTGCTCTAGAGCATATCCCTGTAGTCCGTGTGACCAATATTGCGAACACAATTGAAGAATTGAAGCGAGAAAATGTGTGGGTTGTTGGTACAGAAGCGGAAGCAACGGAGGATTATCGAAAATTGGACGGGACGCTTCCGATTGCATTAGTGATAGGGAACGAAGGAAAAGGGATGAGTCGACTAGTACGTGAAAAGTGTGATTGGACAGTAAGTCTCCCGATGAAGGGAAACGTTTCTTCTCTTAATGCTTCTGTCGCGTGTAGCTTATTGTTATATGAGGTGTACCGTAAAAGGTATCCTGTCGGTGAGTAGTTCATGGTTGTATTAATAGTAGACGGCTATAACATTATCGGTGATTGGGATGAGCTAAAGCAGTTAAAACAGAAAGACCTAAGCCAAGCTCGAGATCGGTTAATTGAGTTAATGGCAGAATACCAAGCTTATTCTGGATCCCGTGTGATTATTGTATTTGATGCCTACTATGTTCGTGGAATTGAGAGTAAGCTTAAGCAATACAAGGTAGAAATCATTTATACAAAAGAGAAGGAAACAGCTGACGAATGTATCGAGCGGTTAGTTAAAAAAGTAAAAAATGTAAGAACACAAATCTATGTTGCAACATCTGATTATGAGGAACAGCGAATGATTTTCGGACAAGGTGCACTTAGGAAATCAGCTAGAGAATTAAAGGTAGAGCTCGAGAATATGAATCGGGAAATCTCGCATAGTGTGTCAGAGCATATGAAGGCAAGACCAAAGTCGAAGATCCCATTAAATGATGACATATTAGAGAAGTTTGAAAAATGGAGAAGAGGGAAAATGTAACTGTGCATTTCCCTCTTTTTCGTTATAAGAGAGTAGTAAGTAAACGAAGCGGTTCTAGCTATTGGGATAGGATTGTTTAATCGAGGGGTTAGCTATATTTTTCATTTGTCGCATAACTAATCGGAGCAAACATTAAAGCGGTAAAACGTTTGAAAATTATAGCTATTGAGTTATTAAATCGCTTACTGTATAATATTTTTAATGATTGACAATTTGTCAAGGGGGCTTTCCGGATGAACATCAAGCAATTAATCAAAGACAACGACAAATTAGTTACGCTTGATGATGATGAAATTTTAGAGTTAATTCATCAAGGAGACAATCAGGCATTAGATTATTTAATACATAAATATAAGAACTTTGTCCGGGCAAAAGCTAGAACGTATTTTCTAATTGGAGCGGATAAAGAAGATATTATCCAAGAAGGGATGATTGGCCTTTATAAAGCAATTCGCGATTATAATGAGGATAAATTAACGTCATTTAAAGCGTTTGCTGAATTGTGTATTACTAGGCAAATAATTACCGCGATCAAAACAGCCACTCGACAAAAGCATATTCCACTTAATTCATATGTGTCATTGGACAAGCCTATATATGATGAAGAGTCGGACAGGACATTACTTGATGTAATAGCAGGATCAACGGCGATAGACCCACAGGAGTTACTCGTTAACCAAGAGAAGTTTGGTGATATGGAAGTAAAGCTTTCCGAATTACTTAGTGAATTTGAGAGAGGGGTTCTTCAATTGTACTTGGAAGGACGGACCTATCAGGAAATATCAGCCGATCTTAACCGACATGTTAAATCAATTGATAATGCACTACAACGAGTTAAGCGTAAACTGGAGCAGCTGATGGAAGCAAACGAAGTGGGTCAATAGGGCGACGTTGACACAGTCTGTCAACCATGCTACATTTAAGTGAGGAAATATCCCGAAATACGGGGTGAAATCATGACGAAAAAAATTACTTTAGCGTGTGCAATTTGTTCTAGCAGAAACTATACTACTAGTAAGAATGTATCCACACAAGCTTCACGCATGGAAGTGCGCAAATATTGTAAAACATGTGGGCAACATACATTGCATCGCGAAACAAAATAAATTTATAAATTCATTTTTACGCATCTTCAAGGCCTAAGTTTGGGGAGGGTACAAGCATGTTTAAGTTTCTAGGTAACGTATCTAAAGAAATGAAAAAGGTTAGTTGGCCAAAAGGTAAGGAATTAACAAGCTATACGATCGTTGTTATCACTACGGTTATCTTTATGGCACTATTCTTTGGTGTTGTTGATTTAGGTATTTCACAAGTATTGAACTTATTTTTTGAATAATTTTCCTACAAATATGCTATAATGAAAAATAGATTAAGGAAGTTTCTAAAAAAACCCGAAATTTGCGGGTTTTTTTAATATGTTGTTTTTTGATATAAATTCACCTATAAAGGGAGGGAAGGGCAACGTAATTGTCCTAAATAAATGGAGAAAAATTGGTATGTTGTTCATACGTACTCAGGATATGAAAACAAAGTAAAGGCTAACTTAGAAAAGCGTGTCGAAACGATGGGAATGGAAGATAAAATCTTTCGTGTCATTGTTCCAGAAGAGGAAGAAACGGAAATAAAAAATGGCAAAAAGAAAGTCTTGAAAAAGAAGGTATTTCCAGGTTATGTATTAGCTGAAATGATAATGACGGATGATTCTTGGTATGTGGTACGTAACACGCCAGGTGTGACAGGCTTTATCGGATCAAGTGGTGGAGGTACGAAGCCAACCCCACTCATGCCAGGAGAAGCAGAAGCAATTCTAAAAAGAATGGGCATGGCAGAGCCGGTTGTTCAAGTTGACTTTGAGCTGAAAGAAAACGTTCGCGTAACAGATGGACCGTTCTCGAACTTCACTGGTTCTATTGAACACATCGACATGGACAAGCAAAAAATAAAAGTACATGTTAACATGTTCGGAAGAGAAACCCCGGTTGAGCTAGATTTCTCGCAAATTGAGAAAATATAAGTTTTATATAGAAACGTAATAGAAATCGCAAAAAAATAGTAATAAATACTTGCGGTATATGGTGTGTATCAGGAATTTTTCCTGTCTATAGATCGTGGTCATGGTCGTGATTCGAACCAAAGGAATATGCTAAACTTTTCAGAAGGCACTTGCATTTTTTCGGAATACATGCTAAAATTCTTTTGTTATTCATGCCCTAGGAGGGAATGAAAACCTGAGTGGGAGGGGAAAATCCCCAATTACCACATCACGGACTTTAAGGAGGTGTGTCTCGTGGCTAAAAAAGTAATCAAATTAGTTAAATTGCAAATTCCAGCTGGTAAAGCGAATCCAGCTCCACCGGTGGGACCTGCACTAGGTCAAGCTGGTGTAAATATCATGGGATTCTGTAAGGAATTCAACGCACGTACGCAAGATCAAGCTGGTTTAATTATTCCGGTTGAAATCACTGTATTTGAAGACCGTTCATTTACATTTATTACGAAAACTCCACCTGCTGCAGTATTACTTAAAAAAGCAGCTGGATTAGAGTCAGGATCTGGTGAACCTAACAAAACAAAGGTCGCTACTTTAAAACGTGATAAAGTAAGAGAAATTGCAGAAACTAAAATGCCTGATTTAAACGCAGCTGATGTTGAAGCGGCTATGCGTATGGTTGAAGGAACTGCACGTAGCATGGGTATTGTAATCGAAGACTAATACTCTATAAATGTTACTACTAGAGGTTGCGGTAATGGTCTTCCGTTTCGCGCAACCCTTTTTCATGAAATCAATCTATAACTAATAGATTGTATCGTAAGCTTTATAGAAGCAAGCGCTGCTTCTATAAGTGGGAGGTACTACCGCTATTACCACATTAGAGGAGGAAATAAATAATGGCTAAAAGAGGTAAAAGATATCAAGAAGCTGCAAAGCTAATTGATCGTTCTAAATCTTATGATATAAACGAAGCTGTTGCTTTATTAAAAGAAACAGCGAAAGCTAAATTTGATGAAACTGTAGAAGTTGCTTTCCGTCTAGGGGTTGACCCTAAGAAAGCTGACCAACAAATCCGTGGTGCTATGGTGTTACCAAACGGTACTGGTAAAACACAACGTGTACTAGTATTCGCTAAAGGTGACAAAGTGAAAGAAGCAGAAGCGGCTGGAGCAGATTATGTTGGAGATCAAGATCTAATCAACAAAATCAACCAAGGTTGGTTTGAGTTTGATGTGATTGTTGCGACTCCAGACATGATGGCTGAAGTTGGTAAATTAGGTAGAGTTCTAGGACCTAAAGGCTTAATGCCAAATCCTAAAACTGGTACTGTTACATTCGAAGTAGAAAAAGCAATCAAAGAAATTAAAGCTGGTAAGGTTGAATATCGTGTAGATAAGCAATCTAATATCCACGTTCCTATCGGAAAAATTTCTTTCGACAACCAAAAGCTTGTTGAAAACTTCGAAGCTCTTGTTGAAACAATTGTAAAAGTAAAACCTCAAGCTGCTAAAGGGGTTTACATGAAGAATGTTGCAATTACTTCAACAATGGGACCTGGAATCAGAGTAGACGTTTCTAACTACCGTTAATTGGTAATTGACTTTTAATCCTCGATTCGGTATACTGTAATTTGTGATGAATTGAATACGTTGTACCGTAGACAGTAGGTGCTGAAAAGCTTAATATCCTGCCGAGGTGTTTGAAACAAGTTAAACTTTGTTTATTCGAGCCTCCATGTCTATATGGGGGCTCTTTTAATAGTGAAACCTATAACGGTATGATGGACGAAACTAACGGGAGGTGGAACAATGTCAAAAGTAATGGAAAAGAAACAACAAATCGTACAAGAAATCGCTGATAAATTCCGTGAAAGCCAATCAACAGTTTTAGTTGATTATCGTGGTCTTGACGTTGCAGAGGTTACTGAACTTCGTAAGCAACTTCGTGATGCTGGTGTTGAGTTCAAAGTGTACAAAAACACAATGTCTCGTCGTGCAGCTGAAGCAGCTGAATTAGCTGAATTAAATGAAGTTTTAGTTGGACCAACTGCTATTGCTTTTAGTAAAGATGATGTAGTTGCTCCAGCGAAGATCCTTAGCAATTTTGCTAAAGAGCACGAAGCTTTAGAAATTAAAGCAGGTGTCTTAGATGGCAAAATCGTAACGCTTGATCAAATCAAGGAGCTTGCAGATCTACCGAACTACGAAGGTATGGTATCTATGCTACTCAGCGTACTACAAGCACCTATGCGCAACTTTGCTTATGTTACAAAAGCTGTTGCAGAACAAAAAGAAGAACAAGGCGCGTAAGTTGATTGTGAATCAACCAATTGTCTTAGGATATTAAAAAAACATTAAAAATCAGGAGGAAATAAAAATGACTAAAGAGCAAATTATCGATGCTATTAAAGAAATGTCTGTACTAGATCTTAACGATCTTGTAAAAGCTATTGAAGAAGAATTTGGAGTAACTGCTGCTGCACCTGTTGCTGTAGCTGGTGGAGCTGCTGCTGGTGGAGCTGCTGAAGAAAAAACTGAATTTGACGTAGTACTTGCTGATGCTGGTGCTTCTAAAATTAAAGTTGTTAAAGCGGTTCGTGAAATCACTGGTCTTGGCTTAAAAGACGCTAAAGATTTAGTAGATAACGCTCCTAAAGCTGTTAAAGAAGGCGTTTCTAAAGATGAAGCTGAAGAAGTTAAAGCTAAACTTGAAGAAGCAGGCGCTTCTGTAGAAGTTAAATAATTATAATTCAATGAACATGAGCTCGTCGTAACTATTCGACGGGCTCTACATTTACACAGAATCTTCCTTATATTACATAAAAGTAAAGTAGGTGCCCAAATGTCTGAGCATTACTTTTCACAAAAACCCCAATCAAAAAGTTCACCCAAACATTGGAATTACAGACTGAGAGGAAAAGAATATAAATTTACAAGTGATGTCGGTGTGTTTTCTAAGAATGAAGTAGATTTTGGATCGAGGTTATTAATAGAAACATTTACTCCGCCTGAAATTCCCGGGGATATACTGGATTTAGGGTGTGGTTATGGGCCGATAGGGATTTCTATTGCAAATGAATTGCTAGAGCGTAAGGTTGTTATGGCCGATGTTAATGAACGCGCGTTAACATTAGCTGCATCCAATGCGGAGCAAAATGGAGTATCGAATGTAGAATTTGTTCTCAGTGATAGATTTTTGGGATTAGACAATCGAAAGTTTGCTGCTATATTAACTAATCCACCTATTCGAGCCGGGAAATCGGTTGTGCATGGGATGTTTGAAGGTAGTAGAGAAAGTTTGCTTGAAGGTGGCGAACTTTGGGTTGTGATTCAGAAAAAGCAAGGTGCTCCTTCTGCTATACAAAAATTAGAATCTTTATTCGGAAATTGTGAAACGATAGCAAAGAGTAAAGGTTATTTTATTTTGCGGTCAATAAATGATTGACTTCGATAGAAGGACTATGATAATATAATAAAATGCTAATATGGGATTATTTTGTCAAGAGAATTTTTTTGAAAGAGGAAAGTGTATAATTCATCAAGTTTAGGAAACAATGATAGAATCGAATTATGAGCGTTCTATCTATTTTTCGCTTTTGTGGAATTGTTTCAGATGAATGTACAACTTATTATGCTTTTCTATTTTAAAATCATACCCCATATTTTTAGGGATGGCAAGTAATAGTTTTACCTTATAAGTAGAATCAACGTCCGCTGTTGATTCACTTTGGTTTGTTACTTGTACATAAATCCTATTAGTAGTTTTTTTCGTTTTTAAGCAATTGTTTCTCCAACTAAGAAAGCATTAACAAGAAACAATTGTTTACTAACAATATAGTTGTTATTTACATGTGAGCTCTGCTCGCAAATAAAATATGCATGATTTGAGAGGTGAAGCAGTTGACAGGTCAACTAGTTCAGTATGGACGGCACCGCCAACGTAGAAGTTATGCGCGCATCAGTGAAGTATTAGAATTGCCGAATCTAATCGAAATCCAAACCGCTTCATATCAATGGTTTATGGAAGAAGGTTTGAGAGAAATGTTCCAGGACATTTCTCCGATTGAGGATTTTACAGGTAACCTATCACTTGAGTTTGTTGATTATAGCTTAGGTGAGCCGAAATACCCTGTAGATGAATCAAAAGAAAGAGATGTTACTTATAATGCTCCACTTCGTGTAAAGGTTCGATTGATTAATAACGAAACCGGCGAAGTGAAAGAGCAAGAAGTCTTTATGGGAGACTTCCCTCTCATGACAGATACTGGTACGTTCATTATCAATGGAGCTGAACGTGTAATTGTTTCGCAGCTTGTACGTTCACCTAGTGTCTATTTTAATGAAAAAATGGATAAAAACGGTAAGCGTGGTGTTGCGGCAACTGTTATTCCAAACCGCGGTGCATGGTTAGAATTTGAAACAGATGCTAAAGACGTCGCTTATGTACGTATTGATCGTACACGTAAATTGCCAATTACCGTACTATTACGTGCGCTTGGTTTTGGTTCTGATCAAGAGATTATCGATTTAATCGGTGAAAACGAGTATCTGATCAATACGCTAGAAAAGGATAATACCGAAACGACTGAAAAAGCGCTATTAGAAATTTACGAGCGCCTGCGTCCGGGTGAACCACCTACTGTAGAAAATGCGAAAAGCTTATTAATTTCACGTTTCTTTGATCCTAAACGTTATGACCTTGCGCATGTTGGACGTTACAAGATCAACAAGAAACTTCATCTGAAAAATCGTTTATTCAATCAAGTATTGGCTGAGCCTATTGTTGATATGGATACTGGTGAAGTTCTTGCAGAAGCAGGAGATAAGGTCGAACGTAGATTGTTAGATAAAATCATTCCATATATCGAGAAAAAAGATGTTGTTCTTGGTGAACAAATTCTAGAGCCACATGATGGTGTATTAGAGGATCCGATTCGAATTCAATCTATTAAGATTGTTGATCCAACAGACCCAAGTGGTGAAAGAGTGCTTAATCTAATTGGTAATGCAAATATCGATACGAGTGTGAAACATATTACACCGGCTGATATATTAGCATCGATTAGCTATTTCTTTAACTTACTACACCAAGTTGGTGACACAGATGATATTGACCATTTAGGTAACCGTAGACTTCGTTCTGTTGGTGAATTACTACAAAACCAGTTCCGTATTGGTTTATCCCGTATGGAGCGTGTGGTTCGTGAACGTATGTCTATTCAAGATACATCTAGTGTAACACCACAACAATTAATCAACATCCGTCCGGTTATTGCGTCTATTAAAGAGTTCTTCGGAAGCTCACAGTTATCACAGTTTATGGATCAGACTAACCCGTTAGCTGAATTAACACATAAACGTCGTCTGTCAGCTCTAGGACCTGGTGGTTTAACTCGTGAACGTGCTGGTTTTGAAGTGCGTGACGTTCACTATTCCCACTATGGTCGTATGTGTCCGATTGAAACTCCAGAGGGGCCGAACATTGGGTTAATTAACTCATTATCTTCCTATGCGAAAGTGAATAAATTTGGATTTATTGAAACGCCATATCGTCGGGTTGATCCGGATACTGGTAGAGTTACAAGCCAAATTGATTATTTAACAGCAGATGAAGAGGATAATTATGTAGTTGCCCAAGCAAATGCTAGATTAAATGAAGATGGAACATTCGCTGATGAAGAAGTAGTAGCACGTTTCCGTGGTGAAAATACAGTTGTTGCTCGTGAAAAGATAGATTACATGGACGTTTCACCGAAGCAGGTAGTATCGGCTGCGACAGCATGTATTCCATTCTTAGAAAACGATGACTCCAACCGTGCACTAATGGGAGCGAACATGCAACGTCAGGCGGTTCCATTATTAAATCCAGAAGCTCCAATTGTAGGTACTGGAATGGAGTATGTATCTGGTAAAGACTCTGGAGCAGCAATCATCTGTAAGAATGATGGTATTGTAGAACGAGTAGAAGCAAAAGAAATTTTAGTACGTCGTGTATCTGTGGTGGATGGTAAAGAAGTAAAAGGTGATTTAGATCGCTATAAGCTTCAGAAGTTTATTCGTTCTAACCAAGGTACTTGTATAAATCAACGCCCGAATGTAACAGAGGGTGATCGTGTTACAAAAGGTGAGGTACTTGCGGATGGACCTTCCATGGAAAAAGGTGAGCTTGCACTTGGACGTAACGTATTAGTAGCGTTCATGACATGGGAAGGTTACAACTACGAGGATGCAATCATCATGAGTGAGCGTCTTGTAAAAGATGATGTATATACTTCGATCCATATTGAAGAGTATGAATCTGAAGCGCGTGACACGAAGCTTGGACCAGAAGAAATCACTCGCGATATCCCGAATGTAGGGGAAGAAGCACTGAAGAATCTTAACGAACAAGGGATTATTCGTATCGGTGCAGAGGTTTCAGACGGTGATATTCTAGTAGGTAAAGTAACACCAAAAGGGGTTACTGAACTTTCAGCGGAAGAGCGTTTATTACACGCAATCTTCGGTGAAAAGGCTCGTGAAGTACGCGATACATCTTTACGTGTACCACATGGTGCTGGCGGTATTGTATTAGACGTCAAAGTCTTCAATCGTGAAGATGGTGATGAACTACCACCAGGCGTTAATGAATTAGTACGTGTTTACATTGTACAAAAACGTAAAATCCATGAAGGGGATAAAATGGCAGGACGTCACGGTAACAAAGGGGTTATTTCCCGTATTTTACCGGAGGAAGATATGCCATTCTTACCTGATGGTACACCGGTCGATATCATGCTTAACCCATTAGGGGTACCATCGCGTATGAACATCGGACAGGTGTTTGAATTACATCTAGGTATGGCTGCTAGACAGCTAGGTATCCATGTTGCTACACCGGTATTTGATGGGGCGACAGAGCAAGACGTTTGGGATACATTAGAAGAAGCTGGTATGCCACGTGATGCGAAAACGATTCTTTATGATGGAAGAACTGGAGTACCATTTGATAATCGTGTATCTGTTGGTGTCATGTATATGATTAAACTAGCGCACATGGTTGATGATAAATTACACGCTCGTTCAACTGGTCCATACTCGCTTGTTACACAGCAGCCGCTTGGTGGTAAAGCACAGTTTGGTGGACAACGTTTCGGTGAGATGGAGGTATGGGCACTAGAAGCATATGGTGCTGCATACACGTTACAAGAAATTCTAACCGTGAAATCGGATGACGTTGTTGGACGTGTGAAAACGTATGAAGCAATCGTTAAAGGCGATAACGTACCTGAACCAGGAGTTCCAGAATCATTTAAAGTATTAATTAAAGAGCTACAGAGTCTTGGTTTAGACGTAAAAATCTTAGCTGGAGACGAATCTGAAATAGAAATGCGTGACTTAGAAGAAGAAGAAACACAGGCAGCTAGTAAGCTTAATTTAGAAGTTGAAGAAAATTAATGTTGGTGGGGAATTGACTTTATTGTCTTTCCCCCATAGCTCATTCGTAAGTAAATCCATTGGAAAACGGACATTAAAAAGGGAGGTATACCCTTGTTAGATGTAAATAATTTTGAATTTATGAAGATAGGTTTAGCTTCACCAGAAAAGATTCGTTCTTGGTCGTATGGTGAGGTTAAAAAGCCAGAGACAATTAACTACCGTACACTAAAGCCAGAAAAAGATGGTTTATTCTGTGAACGTATCTTTGGACCACAAAAGGACTGGGAATGTCATTGTGGAAAATATAAAAGAGTGCGCTACAAAGGTGTTGTATGTGATCGGTGTGGTGTTGAAGTAACCAAATCAAAAGTACGCCGTGAACGCATGGGGCATATTGAATTAGCAGCTCCTGTTTCACACATTTGGTATTTCAAAGGAATCCCTAGTCGTATGGGTCTTGTATTAGATATGTCACCACGTGCATTAGAAGAAGTAATTTATTTTGCTGCATATATTGTGACAGATCCAGGTAATACACCTTTAGAAAAGAAACAACTTCTTTCAGAAAAAGAATTTCGTGCATATTACGAAAAATACGGTAGTGCCTTTAAAGCACAAATGGGTGCTGAAGCAATCCGTAAACTTCTTCAAGATATTGACCTTGATAAAGAAGTAGATGCGCTAAAAGAGGAACTAAAAACAGCTCAAGGTCAACGTAGAACGAGAGCAATTAAACGTTTAGAAGTGCTAGAGGCATTTCGTAATTCTGGTAATGAGACTTCTTGGATGATTTTAGATGTTCTTCCGGTTATCCCACCAGAAATTAGACCAATGGTACAGTTAGATGGTGGTCGTTTTGCTACATCTGACTTAAACGATTTATATCGTCGTGTAATTAACCGTAACAATCGTTTAAAACGTCTATTAGATTTAGGTGCGCCTAGCATTATCGTTCAAAACGAAAAGCGTATGTTACAAGAGGCAGTAGATGCTTTAATTGATAACGGTCGTCGTGGTCGTCCGGTTACAGGACCAGGAAACCGTCCATTGAAATCTCTATCCCATATGCTTAAAGGTAAGCAAGGTCGTTTCCGTCAAAACTTACTAGGTAAACGTGTAGACTACTCTGGACGTTCTGTTATCGTAGTAGGTCCAAACTTAAAAATGTACCAATGTGGATTACCAAAAGAAATGGCTTTAGAGTTATTCAAGCCGTTCATTATGAAGGAACTTGTTGAGCGTGGAATTGCGCATAACATCAAATCTGCAAAACGTAAAATTGAGCGCGTTCACCCAGATGTTTGGGGCGTTTTAGAAGATGTGATTAAGGAGCATCCGGTATTACTTAACCGTGCCCCTACACTTCACAGACTAGGTATTCAAGCATTCGAACCTACATTAGTAGAAGGTCGTGCTATCCGCCTACACCCATTAGTATGTACAGCATATAACGCTGACTTTGATGGGGACCAAATGGCTGTTCACGTACCGCTATCTGCAGAAGCACAAGCAGAAGCACGTCTTCTAATGCTAGCAGCGCAGAATATTCTTAACCCGAAAGACGGTAAACCAGTTGTAACACCATCACAGGATATGGTATTAGGTAACTATTATCTAACGTTAGAACGTGAAGGTGCAGTTGGAGAAGGTACTGTATTTACGGGTGTAGATGAAGCTAGAATCGCATATCAAAATGGTTATGTTCATTTGCATACTCGTGTTGCTGTTCAAGCATCTAGCTTAAACAACAAAACATTCACAGAAGAACAAAATAACCAACTATTACTTACAACAGTAGGTAAATTAATTTTCAACGAAATATTACCAGATTCGTTCCCTT
Organism: Ornithinibacillus sp. FSL M8-0202; assembly: GCF_037975285.1. GTDB lineage: Bacteria > Bacillota > Bacilli > Bacillales > Amphibacillaceae > Ornithinibacillus > Ornithinibacillus massiliensis. Next base: position 1,749,423 of record NZ_CP150248.1, on the reverse strand, counting down.
ACATTAATGAACCAACTAAGACAAATCTTGAGGAACGTACTCCGGAAATGTACTTTGTTGATAAAGGAACAAATATTAAAGAAGAGATTCAAAAACGCGAAATCATCAAGCCGTTTAAGAAAGGCTTCTTAGGTGATATTATTGCGGAAGTGTTCAAGCGATTTAAGATTACAGAAACATCTAAAATGCTTGACCGTATGAAGGATCTTGGATTTAGTATGTCTACCACTGCAGGTATGACAGTTGGTATTTCTGATATCGTCGTATTACCTGAAAAAGAAGAAATCTTAATTGAAGCGCAGAAGAAAGTAGATAACGTCATGAAGCAATTCCGTCGTGGTTTAATCACAGAAGAAGAGCGTTATGATCGTGTTATCGCTGTTTGGACGCAAGCAAAAGATACGATTCAAAATAAACTAATGCAGTCTCTAGATAATCGTAACCCGATCTTCATGATGAGTGACTCTGGTGCCCGTGGTAACGCATCTAACTTTACACAGTTAGCAGGTATGCGTGGACTAATGGCTAACCCAGCAGGACGAATCATCGAGTTACCGATCAAATCTAGTTTCCGTGAAGGTTTAACGGTATTAGAGTACTTTATTTCTACGCACGGTGCGCGTAAAGGTCTAGCCGATACAGCACTGAAGACAGCGGACTCTGGTTACCTAACACGTCGTCTTGTTGATGTGGCACAGGACGTTATCGTTCGTGAAACAGATTGTGGAACCGACCGTGGATTACCAGTAACAGCATTAATGGATGGAAATGAAGTAATCGAGCCATTATTTGACCGTTTAGTAGGACGTACTGCGTTCGAAGAAGTGGTTCATCCTGAAACAAAAGAAGTCATTGTGAAATACGATACAGTGATTTCTGAAGATCAGGCGAAACAAATCGTTGAAGCAGGAATTGAACAAGTAACAATCCGTACCGTGTTTACATGTAATACAAAACACGGCGTATGTAAGAAATGTTATGGTCGCAACTTAGCGACTGGTTCAGAAGTAGAAGTTGGCGAAGCAGTTGGTATTATTGCAGCACAATCTATTGGTGAGCCAGGAACACAGTTAACGATGCGTACTTTCCATACAGGTGGGGTAGCAGGAGACGATATCACTCAAGGTCTACCTCGTATCCAAGAGTTGTTTGAAGCGCGTAATCCGAAAGGGCAAGCGATCATCAGTGAAGTTCACGGTACTGTACTAGAAATTCACGAAGTGAAAGACAAACAAGAAATTGTGATACAAGGTGATGTGGAACAACGTTCTTATGCTGTACCATACAATGCGCGCTTAAAAGTATCTGTTGGAGACCAAGTGATTGCTGGTCAAGAACTAACAGAAGGTTCAGTGGATCCTAAAGAACTGATTCGTGTTCAAGGAGTAGCTGGCGTTCAAGACTACTTACTACGTGAAGTGCAGCGTGTATACCGTATGCAAGGTGTAGAAATTGGCGACAAGCACGTTGAGGTAATGGTACGTCAAATGCTACGTAAAGTTCGTGTACTTGATGCTGGAGATACTGATGTATTACCTGGATCGTTACTTGAGTTACATCAATTCAAAGAAGCGAACCGCAAAGTATTACTTGAAGGTAACCAGCCTGCTGTAGGTAGACCGGTATTACTAGGTATTACAAAAGCTTCCCTAGAAACGGATTCATTCTTATCAGCTGCATCATTCCAAGAAACAACTAGAGTACTTACTGACGCAGCAATTAAGGGTAAACGTGATGAATTACTAGGACTTAAAGAAAACGTCATTATCGGTAAGCTAGTACCGGCTGGAACAGGTATGCAACGCTATCGCAAAATTCAACTACCAGCAGTAGAACAAGAAGAAACAGAAGAAGAATTAGAACAACCAGTTCAATAACTTAATTGACTATGTAACTGTAAAAGTGCTAGTTATCAGTCAAATTAATTAGTCGCACTAAACGGTCCGAATTCATGGAATCTACTATGGGAATTCTCACAAGATAAAGCCACGTAGAAAGAAAGTGTATTCGGACCACAGGTGTGACTTCACATCTTATTTGATCTAATAAAGAAAAAAATATCAAGGAAGCAACAAAAAATATTAGAATTCTAGTTGACATTAAAAAACGAGAATGATACTATATTCAAGGTGCTTCCGATTTATACTTGTAACTTTGGAGGATATACCATGTCTTATGAAAAAGTACTGCAAGTAAAGTCACAAACGATTATTGGTGTGAAGCAAACACTTAAAGCTATGAAAAATGGCCAAGTGAAACAAGTGTATATAGCCGAAGATGCTGATCGGTTCGTTACACAAAAAGTAGAAGAATTAGCAAAAACACTAGACATTCCATGTCAACGTGTTGATTCCAAGAAAAAGCTAGGAACCGCATGTGGAATAGATGTCGGCGCATCAGCGGTTGCAATTAAAAAGTAGAAAGTGGTTTTGGCAAGAGGCACTCTTGCGAAAGCTTTGTTTTTTACCTTAAGATGAACCGCCTGGATGTGTGGAATTACAAAACGGTATAAACTAGCTAATTACTAACCAAAGAAAAGAAGGGAGGACAACATAATGCCTACAATTAACCAACTTGTCCGCAAAGGTCGCGTAAGCAAACCTAAGAAATCTAACTCACCAGCACTTAACAAAGGGTACAACAGTTTCAAAAAGTCTCTAACTGATGAAAACTCTCCACAAAAACGTGGCGTATGTACTCGTGTTGGTACACTAACTCCTAAAAAACCGAACTCAGCTTTACGTAAATATGCTCGTGTTCGTTTATCAAACAACATGGAGGTAACTGCATACATTCCTGGTATTGGTCATAACCTACAGGAGCACAGTGTAGTTTTAATCCGTGGTGGACGTGTAAAAGACTTACCGGGGGTACGTTATCACATCGTTCGTGGAGCACTTGATACTGCTGGAGTAGACGGTCGTATGCAAGGTCGTTCTAAATACGGTACAAAACGCCCTAAAGAGAAAAAATAACTCTTTTTAACAACATGATACAGGAAAGGAGGGGGACATATGCCACGTAAAGGACCAGTACCTAAGCGCGATGTCTTGCCAGATCCAATTTATAATTCAAAACTAGTAACTCGTTTAATCAACCAAATCATGGAGGATGGAAAACGAGGCATTGCTCAAAAGATTCTTTATAACGCTTTTGAACTAGTTGAACAACGCAGCGGACAAAATCCGATGGAAGTGTTTGAGCAAGCTATGAAAAACGTTATGCCAGTACTTGAAGTACGTGCACGCCGTGTTGGTGGTTCTAACTACCAAGTACCGGTTGAAGTTCGTCCGGAACGCCGTCAAACTTTAGGTTTACGTTACATTGTTAACTACGCACGTTTACGCGGAGAAAAAACAATGGAAGAGCGTTTAGCGAATGAAATTCTAGATGCTTCAAATAATACAGGTGCATCTGTTAAAAAACGCGAAGATATGCACAAAATGGCAGAAGCAAACAAAGCGTTTGCTCACTATCGTTGGTAATATAAATAAAAATAAAGGTTTTAACAGGAAGGAGAAGAATACATGGCAAGAGAGTTCTCCTTGGAAAAGACGCGCAATATTGGTATTATGGCTCACATTGATGCAGGTAAAACCACTACAACTGAGCGTATTCTTTTCTATACAGGACGCATTCACAAGATTGGTGAAACACACGAAGGTGCTTCACAAATGGACTGGATGGAGCAAGAGCAAGAGCGCGGAATTACAATCACTTCTGCTGCTACAACTGCTCAATGGAAAGGTCACCGTATCAACATCATCGATACACCTGGGCACGTAGACTTCACAGTAGAAGTTGAACGTTCATTACGTGTACTTGATGGTGCGGTTACAGTACTTGATGCTCAATCAGGGGTTGAGCCTCAAACTGAAACAGTTTGGCGCCAAGCAACAACTTATGGAGTACCACGTATTGTATTTATCAACAAAATGGATAAAACAGGTGCAGATTTCCTATACTCTGTAGGTACATTAAAAGAACGTCTAGGTGCTAATGCACACCCAGTACAATTCCCAATCGGTGCAGAAGATGAATTCCAAGGAATCATCGACTTAATCGAAATGGAAGCTTACTTCTATGAGGATGATTTAGGAACTCGTTCTGAAGCACGTGAAATCCCAGCTGATTTAAAAGATCAAGCGGAGGAATTACGTACTAGCTTAGTAGAAGCTGTATCTGAATTAGACGAAGAGCTAATGATGAAATACCTTGACGGAGAAGAAATCTCTAATGAGGAATTAAAAGCAGTTATTCGTAAAGCTACAGTAAACGTTGAGTTCTATCCAGTATTCTGTGGATCAGCGTTCAAAAACAAAGGTGTTCAATTAATGCTAGATGGTGTTATTGATTACCTACCATCTCCAGTAGATGTACCAGCAATTGAAGGTACACTTCCTGGTTCAGATGAGAAAGTAACTCGTCCATCTTCTGATGACGAACCTTTCGCAGCGTTAGCTTTCAAAGTTATGACAGATCCTTTCGTGGGTAAATTAACATTCTTCCGTGTTTACTCAGGAACATTAGATTCTGGATCATATGTACGTAACTCTGTAAAAGATAAGCGTGAGCGTGTAGGTCGTATCCTGCAAATGCACGCAAACACTCGTGAAGAAATTTCTAGAGTATATGCAGGTGAAATCGCTGCAGCTGTAGGTCTGAAAGATACTTCAACAGGTGATACTCTATGTGACGAGAAGAATCTTGTAATCTTAGAGTCCATGGAATTCCCAGAACCAGTTATTGATGTTGCTATCGAACCAAAAACGAAAGCAGACCAAGATAAAATGGGTATTGCACTTGGTAAACTTGCAGAAGAAGATCCAACTTTCAGAACGGAAACAAATCCAGAAACTGGTCAAACAATCATCTCTGGTATGGGTGAGCTTCACCTAGACATCATTGTTGACCGTCTAAAACGTGAATTTAAAGTTGAAGCAAACGTTGGTGCACCACAGGTTGCATACCGTGAAACATTCCGTGCTGCTGCTGAAGTCGAAGGTAAATTCGTACGTCAGTCTGGTGGACGTGGACAATACGGTCACGTTTGGGTCAAATTTGAACCAAACGAAGAGGGCGCAGGATTTGAATTCCAAAACAACATCGTTGGTGGTGTAGTACCACGTGAATACATCCCTGCTGTTGAACAAGGTATTAAAGAAGCAATGGAAAACGGTGTATTAGCTGGGTTCCCTGTAATCGACATTAAAGCTTCTTTATTTGATGGTAGCTACCATGATGTCGACTCTAACGAAATGGCGTTTAAAGTTGCTGCATCAATGGCACTTAAAGCTGCTAAAAGTAAGTGTAACCCTGTAATTCTTGAACCAATGATGAAAGTGGAAGTTGTAATCCCTGAAGAATATCTTGGAGATATTATGGGTGACATCACTTCTCGTCGTGGACGTGTAGAAGGAATGGAAGCACGCGGTAACCAACAGGTTGTTAAAGCGTTTGTTCCTCTATCAGAAATGTTTGGATATGCAACAGCATTACGTTCAAACACTCAAGGACGTGGAACTTACACAATGCACTTCGATCATTATGAAGAAGTACCGAAGAGCATCTCTGAAGAAATTATTAAGAAAAATGCTGGAGAATAATTGATTTTTTTATCATTCTCAAGTATAACTTTTATTGTAAGCTAAGAAATAACACAAGCTGCTATTTCTTAGCTCCAACATATACTTACAATCTTTCATTTATTTAAGGAGGAAATATAAATGGCTAAAGAAAAATTCGACCGCTCTAAAAGTCACGTTAACATTGGAACAATTGGACACGTTGACCATGGTAAAACTACATTAACAGCTGCTATTACAACTGTAATGGCTAAGAAAAGTGGTAAAGGTACTGCGATGGCATATGACCAAATCGACGGTGCACCTGAAGAAAAAGAACGTGGAATCACTATCGCGACTTCTCACGTTGAGTATGAAACTGAAACTCGTCACTATGCACACGTAGACTGCCCAGGACACGCTGACTATGTTAAAAACATGATCACTGGTGCTGCACAAATGGACGGAGCTATCCTAGTAGTATCTGCTGCTGATGGTCCAATGCCACAAACTCGTGAGCACATCCTACTTTCTAAAAACGTTGGTGTACCTACAATCGTAGTATTCCTAAACAAAGTAGATATGGTTGACGATGAAGAATTATTAGAACTAGTTGAAATGGAAGTTCGTGATCTATTATCTGAATATGACTTCCCTGGTGATGATGTACCAGTAATCAAAGGTTCTGCTCTTAAAGCTCTTGAAGGAGACGCTCAATACGAAGAAGCAATCGTTGAATTAATGAACGCTGTAGATGAGTATGTTCCAACTCCAGAACGTGACACTGATAAGCCATTCATGATGCCAGTTGAGGACGTATTCTCAATCACTGGTCGTGGTACAGTTGCAACTGGTCGTGTAGAACGCGGTCAAGTTAAAGTTGGAGACGAAGTTGAAATCATCGGTCTTCAAGAAGAATCAAGCAAAACTACTGTAACTGGTGTTGAAATGTTCCGTAAGCTTCTTGATTATGCTGAAGCTGGAGATAACATTGGTGCACTTCTACGTGGTGTTTCTCGTGAAGATATCAACCGTGGTCAAGTACTTGCAAAACCAGGTACAATTACTCCACACACGAACTTCAAAGCTGAAGTTTATGTATTATCTAAAGAAGAAGGTGGACGTCATACTCCATTCTTCTCTAACTACCGTCCACAGTTCTACTTCCGTACAACTGACGTAACTGGTGTTATCAACTTACCAGAAGGAGTAGAAATGGTTATGCCTGGAGACAACATCGAAATGGATGTTGAACTAATCGCTCCAATCGCTATCGAAGAAGGAACTCGTTTCTCTATTCGTGAAGGTGGACGTACTGTAGGATCAGGCGTAGTATCTTCTATCCAAAAATAATTAAATGAATCATATAAAAAGACAGCCGATTTGTTCGGTTGTCTTTTTTTGTAGTGTGCCAGGCATGCACACATTCTCTAGGGTTGAAGTCCTGAATCACGAAGGCAGTAGTAGTGATTAGCTTAAGACAAGGGTGTCTAGGGTGACCTAGAATCTGAAGGAAGTCAGCGGCAAATCTCCGCCTCGAGGAACACAAACTTCATATAAGGCTAGATGTTCTTGGATGAGACTGCTATACAAGTTGAAGTCCTTACTGCCAAAGGGAGCATAGAGTAAATGGAGCGAGGACATGGAGAGGAAGAATGTGTGCTTACCCTGGGAGGTCTGATAGAAATGCGGTACACCTGCCGTAACCGAACATGAGAATGTTCGCTGAACTATCAGAAGTCAGCCGAAGCCATAGTACCGAATGCTCCTAGGGTATTCGGGAAGGGCTGAATCATCTAAGGAGAATTGCCACTTTGCATACGCAACACTTGATGACGCAGAAACATAAGAACCTTCCTAATGGAGGAAACGATGAATCTCGTGGGGGACATTAGAAGGGCTGAAAGTAGTTGCCACATAAGAAGGACGGACAATTCGCGTAGGAGTTCGATATCATGTTGGAAAGAATACTATCACGGGAAAACTTAATACAAGCACTAAAACGTGTAGAAAGAAACAAAGGAAGTCATGGTGTGGATGATATGCCTGTACAAAACCTACGAGCACATATCATGAAACAGTGGACTACCATTCGGGAACAACTCGAAAAGGGAACCTACTACCCTCAACCTGTTCGTCGTGTCGAAATCCCGAAACCAAACGGTGGGAAGAGAAAGTTAGGTATCCCTACCGTGACAGACCGATTCCTCCAACAAGCAATCGCACAAGTCCTAACGGAAGTTTACGACCCTACATTTTCGCGATACAGTTATGGATTCCGTCCAAACAAGCGCGGACATGATGCGGTGAGACAAGCTAGAAATTATATCAAGCAGGGTTACCGTTGGGTAATCGATATGGATTTAGAGAAATTCTTCGATAAAGTAAATCATGACAGACTGATGCGAACATTAAGTAAAAGAATTCAAGACCCAATGGTCTTGAAATTAATCAGAAGATATTTACAGGCAGGAATTATGGAAGATGGGTTAGCTTGTCCTAATACAGAAGGTACTCCCCAAGGAGGCCCCCTAAGTCCACTACTTTCCAATATTGTCCTCGATGAACTGGATAAAGAACTGGAGAAAAGAGGACTTCACTTCGTCCGTTATGCAGACGACTGTAATATCTATGTTCGCTCCAAACGTGCGGGTTTACGAATCATGAATACTATCACTAAATTCATAGAAGAGAAACTGAAACTCAAAGTAAATGGAGACAAAAGTGCGGTAGACCGCCCATGGAGACGCAAATTCCTTGGATTTTCTTTTACCATCCAGAAGGAAACCCCGAAAATCCGGGTTTCAAAAGAAAGTGTAAAACGCTTTAAACAGCGAGTTCGTGAACTGACTTCTAGAAGGAAATCGGTGGCGATGGATAGAAGGATGGAGAAACTAAATCGATTCCTAATAGGTTGGTTAGGCTACTACCAACTGGCAGAAACGCCTTCTTTATTCAAGAAACTAGATGCCTGGATAAGAAGAAGGTTACGAATGATTCGTTGGAAGGAATGGAAGAAAGTCCAAACAAGGTACCATAACTTAATTCGATACGGAATTAAGAAAGGAAAAGCGTGGGAATGGGCTAACACAAGAAAGGGATACTGGCGAATAGCTAAAAGCCCAATCTTGCATAAAGCCCTTGACGACCAATATTGGTCAGGCCAAGGGCTAAAGAGTCTATTTAGTAGATATCAAACGTTACGTTGGACTTAGATGGAACCGCCGTATACGGAACCGTACGTACGGTGGTGTGAGAGGTCGGAGGTTAATCGCCTCCTCCTACTCGATTAAAGGATTAGTGCAATCATTTCAGGCATAAGGGGTATAGTAGGCAAGTGGCCCGAAGCTTAGAATGCATTTATACTGCACTGAAATTTACTTCGTAAGGTGACAAAGAAGGATTAGTAGCTTACAAGCTACCTAAAGATGCTACTCTATTCTTGAGAAAGGCTCTAGCATCATCGTAATAATCTCGCATAGAACGTCACCATAGTGTCTTCGAAAATCATATAGTAATGGTGGAATGATGCTAAGGGACGATGAATCGATCTACCACATCGTTAAAACCAAACTTTCCCAACAAAAAACTCCCTAGAATCCTTGCAATCACTAAGATTACTAAGTATAATACATAGATGTGCAACAAATTAGTTTTATAACTAAAAAAGGGTTGCAATGACCACGTATATTCTATATAATAAGAATGTTGGTCGTTTCAGGCGATGATGTGGAAGGTTGTTGGCACACCCGGCCCCTTTGCCATGGGCGGTGGCTAAGAAATTTTCACGGAGTATGTCTATAATAATATGGGCGATAAAGGAGGGAAAATAATGGCAAAAGATAAAATTAGAATTCGTTTAAAAGCATATGATCATCGTATTTTAGATCAGTCTGCTGAAAAAATCGTAGATACTGCGAAGCGCTCTGGTGCGAAAGTGTCTGGTCCGATTCCATTACCTACAGAGAAGGCTGTCTACACAATCTTGCGTGCGGTTCATAAATACAAAGACTCACGTGAGCAATTCGAGATGCGTACACATAAACGTCTAATCGATATCGTAAACCCAACACCGCAAACAGTAGATTCGCTAATGCGTTTAGACTTACCATCTGGTGTTGATATTGAAATTAAACTATAAAATTTGTTTTTAAATAGGAGGTGTAACGGATGACGAAAGGAATCTTAGGTCGAAAAATCGGCATGACTCAATTGTTTAATGAAAACGGAGAATTAATCCCGGTAACAGTTGTTCAGGCTGAGCCTAACGTAGTATTACAAAAAAGAACTCTTGAAAACGATGGATACGAAGCGATTCAAATCGGTTTCCAAGATCTTAAGGAATCACGTACTAACAAAGCGGAGAAAGGTCATGCTGAAAAAGCAAACACAACCCCTAAGCGCTACGTTCGTGAAATCCGTAACGCTAATCTTGATGAATATGAAGTAGGTCAAGAAGTTAGCGTTGAAATTTTCCAAGCTGGTGAAAAAGTTGATGTAACTGGAACTTCTAAAGGTAAAGGTTTCCAGGGTTCAATTAAACGTCATGGTCAATCACGTGGACCTATGTCTCACGGTTCTCACTACCATAGAGCTCCAGGTTCAATGGGTGCAATTGATGCAATGCGCGTATTCCCAGGCAAAAACTTACCAGGTCACATGGGTCAAGAGCAAGTAACAATCCAAAACCTTGAAGTAGTAAGTGTTGACGTTGATCGCAACCTGCTATTAATCAAAGGTAATGTGCCAGGTGCTAAAAAATCATTCGTAAAAATCACGAGTGCAGTTAAGGCTAACTAATCATATATACGAAGGGAGGATATGTCATGCCTAAAGTAGCACTATTTAAACAAGATGGTTCACAAGCAGGTGAAATCGAATTAAACGCGTCTGTATTTGGTATTGAGCCTAATACACACGTTTTACACGAAGCGGTAGTTATGCAACGTGCGTCTATGCGTCAAGGTACACACGCTGTTAAAAATCGTTCTGATGTTCGCGGTGGTGGACGCAAACCATGGCGTCAAAAAGGTACAGGTCGCGCGCGTCAAGGTTCTATTCGCTCACCACAATGGGTAGGCGGTGGAGTTGTTTTCGGACCTACACCTCGTAGCTACAGCTACAAACTACCAAAGAAAGTTCGTCGTTTAGCTCTTAAATCAGCATTATCTTCTAAAGTACAAGAAGAAAACTTAGTTGTTTTAGAAAGTCTTGCATTTGACGCTCCTAAAACAAAAGAAGTTGTAAAAATGCTAGGTGCTTTAAACGTAAATGAAAAAGCTCTTATCGTTACTGCTGACACTGACGAGAACGTAGTACGTTCTGCTAATAACCTTCAAGGGGTTAAAGTTCTTACAGTTACAGAAGTAAACGTTCTTGATTTATTAATGCATGACAAGTTGATCTTAACGAAAGATGCAGCTGAAAAAGCAGGGGAGGTGCTTGCATAATGACTGATGCACGTGATATTATTAAGCGCCCTGTCATCACTGAACACTCTGCAGATCTAATGGCAGAGAAGAAATATACGTTCGAAGTTAGTACGAAAGCTAACAGAACACAAATCAAAGATGCTGTTGAAGAAATCTTTGGTGTAAAAGTTGAAAAAGTTAACACTATGAACTTAAAAGGTAAATTCAAGCGAATGGGTCGTTACGGTGGTTTCCGCCCAAATCGCAAAAAAGCTATCGTTCAGCTATCTGCTGACAGCAAAGATCTAGACTTCTTTGAAGGTTAAAAAGTAAATAAGTGAAGGAGGGAAAACAAGATGGCGATTAAAAAATTTAAACCTACCACTAATGGTAGACGTAACATGTCTGTATCTGATTTTGCAGAAATCACTACAGATCAACCGGAAAAATCCCTATTAGCACCTCTACCAAAACGTGGTGGACGTAACAACCAAGGGAAATTAACCGTTCGTCATCAAGGTGGCGGTCACAAGCGTCAATATCGTATCATCGATTTCAAACGTGACAAAGATGGTATTCCAGGTAAAGTTGCTACTATCGAATACGATCCAAACCGTACCGCTAACATTGCATTAATCAACTACGCTGATGGTGAGAAGCGTTATATTCTTGCACCAAAAGGCTTACAAGTAGGTCAAGTAATTGAATCTGGTGAAAGCGCGGATATTAAAGTGGGTAACGCTCTTCCGTTAGCAAACATTCCAGTAGGTACAGTAATTCACAATATCGAACTTAAACCAGGAAATGGCGGACAGTTAGCTCGTTCTGCGGGTGCTGAAGCTCAAATCCTTGGTCGTGAAGAAAAATACACATTAGTGCGTTTAGCTTCTGGTGAAGTTCGTTTAATTTTATCAACTTGCCGTGCAACAGTAGGTCAAGTAGGTAACTTAGAACATGAATTAATTCGTGTCGGTAAAGCAGGACGTTCTCGTTGGAAAGGTATTCGCCCAACTGTACGTGGATCTGTTATGAACCCGAACGATCACCCACACGGTGGTGGTGAAGGACGTGCACCTATCGGACGTAAATCACCAATGTCACCTTGGGGCAAACCAACTCTTGGTTATAAGACACGTAAACGTAATAAAGCTTCAGATAAGTATATTGTACGTAAACGTAAAAAATAATCGTAATTTAAGGTGGGAATAACTCCCATCTTGGAACTTCGAAAGGAGGTTTATCCATGGGTCGTAGTTTAAAAAAGGGACCTTTTGCAGATGACCATCTATTGAAAAAAATTGATGAACTAAATGAATCTGACAAAAAACAAGTTATTAAAACTTGGTCACGTCGTTCTACTATTTTCCCGACATTCATCGGGCACACTATTGCTGTTTATGATGGACGTAAACATGTTCCTGTATTTGTTACAGAGGACATGGTTGGACATAAATTAGGTGAATTTGCTCCAACTCGTACGTACAAAGGACATGCAAGTGACGATAAGAAAACAAAACGCTAATGAGAGGAGGCGCTCTAAATGCAAGCTAAAGCCGTAGCTAAATCAGTTCGTATTGCTCCTCGTAAAGTGCGATTAGTCGTTGATTTAATTCGAGGAAAACAAGTTGGCGAAGCAATTGCTATTTTACGCCACACACAACGCGGTGCTTCTCCAGTTGTAGAGAAAGTGTTAAAATCTGCAATCGCAAACGCAGAACACAACTACGAAATGGATCCAGATAATCTAGTGATTTCTGAAGCATTCGTTAATGAAGGTGTTACTTTAAAACGTTTCCGTCCACGCGCTCAAGGACGTGCAAGCAAGATTAATAAGCGCACTAGCCACATTACAGTGGTTGTAACAGAAAAGAAGGAGGGATAGTTAGTGGGTCAAAAAGTGAATCCAACAGGTCTTCGCGTTGGTATCATTAAAGACTGGGAGTCTAAATGGTATGCTGGCAAAGACTATGCAGACTTACTACATGAAGATATTAAAATCAGAGAATATCTTGAAAACCGTCTAAAAACCGCAGCTGTTTCCCATGTTGAAATTGAACGTGCAGCTAATCGCGTAAACGTAACAATTCACACTGGTAAACCAGGTATGGTTATTGGTAAAGGCGGATCTGAAGTAGAAGCTCTACGTAACTCATTAAACAGTTTAACTGGCAAACGTGTTCACATCAATATTGTTGAAATCAAGAAAGTTGATGTTAATGCTAAGCTAGTTGCAGAAAATATTGCTCGTCAATTAGAAAATCGTATTTCATTCCGTCGTGCACAAAAGCAAGCTATCCAACGTGCTATGCGTGCTGGTGCAAAAGGAATTAAAACACAGGTATCTGGTCGTCTAGGTGGCGCAGATATTGCTCGTGCTGAACATTACAGTGAAGGAACTGTTCCACTACACACATTACGTGCTGATATCGACTATGCAACAGCAGAAGCTGATACTACGTACGGTAAACTTGGTATTAAAGTGTGGATCTATCGTGGTGAAGTCCTTCCAACTAAATCGAACAAATAAGGAAGGGGGCTATAAACATGTTAATGCCTAAACGTGTTAAATATCGTAGACAACATCGTGGTAAAATGAGAGGCCAAGCAAAAGGTGGTACTCAAGTTACTTTTGGTGAATATGGAATACAAGCTCTTGAGGCTTCTTGGATTACAAGTCGTCAAATAGAAGCTGCTCGTATCGCTATGACTCGTTACATGAAACGTGGCGGTAAAGTATGGATCAAAATTTTCCCAGATAAGCCGTATACAGCGAAGCCTCTAGAAGTCCGAATGGGTTCTGGTAAAGGTGCTCCTGAAGGATGGGTTGCTGTAGTTAAGCCTGGAAAAGTTATGTTTGAAATTGCTGGAGTATCTGAAGAGGTTGCTCGTGAAGCATTACGTCTTGCTTCTCACAAACTTCCAATCAAAACTAAATTCGTAAAACGTGAAGAAATTGGTGGTGAAATCAATGAAGGCTAATGATATCAGAGAACTAACCACTGCCGAAATTGAACAAAAACTTAAATCTTTAAAAGAAGAGTTATTTAATTTACGCTTCCAACTAGCAACTGGTCAACTTGAGAACACTGCACGTATTCGTGAAGTAAGAAAGACCATTGCTCGTATGAAAACTGTTGTCCGTCAACGCGAACTAAGCGTAAACAACTGATAATGAGAGGAGGTTAGCCTCAAAATGACTGAACGTAATAATCGTAAAGTATATACAGGCCGTGTAGTTTCAGATAAAATGGATAAAACAATCACAGTTTTAGTTGAAACTTACAAAAACCATAAATTATATGGTAAACGTGTTAAATATTCTAAGAAATTTAAAGCACATGATGAGAACAATCAAGCAAAAACTGGTGATATCGTTCGTATTATGGAGACTCGTCCGTTATCATCAACTAAACGCTTCCGTCTAGTTGAAATCGTTGAAGAAGCGGTAATTATATAATAAAGTTTCGCTCGGAAGGTATCCGAAGGGAGGTTTAAAGCGTATGATTCAACAGGAAACACGCTTAAAAGTTGCAGATAACTCTGGTGCACGTGAGTTACTTACGATTAAAGTACTAGGTGGCTCAGGTCGCAAAACTGCTAATATCGGTGATGTTATTGTTTGTTCCGTAAAACAAGCAACACCAGGAGGCGTTGTCAAAAAAGGTGACGTTGTAAAAGCAGTAATTGTACGTACTAAATCTGGTGTACGTCGTAAAGACGGCTCATATATTCGTTTTGATGAAAATGCTGCAGTAATCATTCGTGACGACAAAAGTCCAAGAGGAACTCGTATCTTCGGACCAGTTGCACGTGAATTACGTGATGCACAATTCATGAAAATCGTATCTCTAGCTCCAGAAGTTCTATAAGAAGAGAATTACCTTGTAAGGAGGTGCGTAAAGCATGCATGTAAAAAAAGGTGATAAAGTAATTGTTATTTCCGGTAAAGACCGTGGTAAAACAGGCACAATTTTAGAAGCATATCCGAAAAAGGATCGCGTTCTTGTTGAAGGTGTTAACTTGATCAAAAAACACGCTAAGCCTTCTCAAGAGAATCCACAAGGTGGAATTCTTAACCAAGAAGCTCCAATTCATGTTTCTAACGTGATGCCAGTAGATCCAAAGACCGGCAAACCAACACGTGTTGGTTACGAAGTGCGTGATGGAAAGAAAGTCCGCATCGCTAAAAGTTCCGGTGAAGCATTAGATAAATAGTATGTGCTGTGAAAGGAGGGCAACATGGTGAATCAATTAAGACAAAAATACCAAGATGAAATTGTACCATCTTTAATGAATAAATTTAATTACAAGTCTGTTATGGAAGTGCCTGGAATCGAAAAAATCGTTATCAACATGGGTGTTGGTGATGCAGTTCAAAACTCTAAGGCACTAGATAGCGCAGTTGAAGAACTAGCATTAATTTCTGGTCAAAAACCAATGATTACACGTGCTAAAAAATCAATAGCAGGATTCCGTTTACGTGAAGGAATGCCGATTGGTGCGAAAGTTACTCTTCGCGGTGAGCGCATGTATGAATTCCTACAAAAGCTAATCGCGGTATCTCTACCACGTGTACGTGACTTCCGTGGTATTTCTAAAAAAGCTTTTGATGGCCGTGGTAACTACACGCTAGGTGTTAAAGAACAATTAATTTTCCCAGAAATTAATTACGATAAAGTAAGTAAAGTGCGCGGTATGGATATTGTTATCGTAACAACATCTAATACTGATGAAGAAGCACGTGAACTTTTAGCTCAGCTTGGCATGCCTTTCCAAAAATAGACATGAGCTAATACAAGGAGGGAAAATTGTGGCTAAAAAATCAATGATTGCGAAACAAAAACGCACACAAAAGTATCAAGTACAAGAGTATACTCGTTGTGAACGTTGTGGACGTCCGCATTCAGTAATGCGTAAATTTAAACTTTGCCGTATTTGTTTCCGCGAACTTGCCTATAAAGGTCAAATTCCTGGTGTCAAAAAAGCAAGCTGGTAAACCCCGATTCGGGAAGGAGGTAATGATTAATGGTTATGACAGATCCAATCGCAGATATGCTAACTCGCATTCGTAATGCGAACATGGTTAAACATGAAAAGTTAGAACTTCCTGCTTCTAAAATTAAAACTGAAATTGCTGATATTCTAAAAAGAGAAGGCTTTGTACGTGATTATGAAGTTATTGAAGATAACAAACAAGGCGTTCTGCGTATTTTCCTTAAGTACGGTGTAAATGAAGAACGAGTAATTACAGGTATTAAACGTATTAGTAAGCCAGGATTACGTGTTTATGCTAAAGCTGGTGAAGTACCTCGTGTACTAAACGGTTTAGGTATTGCAATCGTATCAACATCTAAAGGTGTACTTTCTGATAAAGAAGCACGCGCTCAAGCTGTTGGTGGCGAAGTACTTGCATATGTTTGGTAATTAATTTTTTATGATGAGGAGGTGCATGGAATGTCTCGTATAGGACTTAAGCCAATTGAGATTCCGAGTGGTGTAGAAGTAAAACTTAATGAAAATACAGTTACAGTTAAGGGCCCTAAAGGTGAATTAACTAGAGAATTTCATCCTGATATGAAGATCGTTGTTGCAGATAACGTGATCACAGTGGAACGCCCAAGTGATCAAAAAACACATCGTTCATTACACGGAACAACTCGTAGCCTACTAGCTAACATGGTTGAAGGTGTATCGAAAGGATTTGAAAAACATCTTCAAATTATCGGTGTTGGTTATCGTGCACAAAAGCAAGGTAATAAAATTGTAGTAAACGCTGGATATTCACATCCAGTTGAAATAGATCCAATCGACGGTATTGAAATCGATGTTCCAAACAACACTTCAGTGATTGTTAAAGGTATCGATAAAGAAAAAGTTGGCGCTGTTGCAGCTAACATTAGAGCTATCAGAAAACCAGAACCTTACAAAGGTAAAGGTATTCGTTACGTTGATGAATATGTACGTCGTAAAGAAGGTAAAACTGCTAAGTAAGGTTAGTTAGGCGAGAAAGGAGTGACCCAGATGATCACAAAACCTGACAAAAATGTTGCACGTAAAAGAAGACATAACCGTGTTCGTAAAAATCTTTTCGGAACACCTGAGCGTCCTCGTTTAAACGTGTATCGTTCAAATAAACACATTTATGCACAGTTAATTGATGATACTAACGGTGTAACATTAGTTAGCGCGTCTACTGTAGATAAAGAATTAAGCGTTGATTCAACTAGCAGTGTTGATGCTGCAACTAAAGTTGGAGAATTGATTGCAAAACGTGCCCAAGATAAAGGTCATAAATCAGTTGTATTTGATCGTGGAGGCTACCTTTATCATGGACGTGTAAAAGCATTAGCAGATGCTGCTCGTGAGGCAGGTCTTGAATTTTAATTGTAAAAGGAGGGACACAGATGAAAACAGTAATCGATCCTAATAAATTAGATCTTGAAGAACGTGTTGTTGCGGTAAACCGCGTAGCAAAAGTTGTAAAAGGTGGACGTCGTTTCCGTTTTGCTGCATTAGTAGTTGTAGGAGATAAGAACGGCCATGTTGGATTTGGTACTGGTAAAGCACAAGAAGTACCAGATGCAATTAGAAAAGCAGTTGATGATGCGAAGAAAAACTTAATCACTGTACCGATCGTTGGAACAACAATTCCACATGAAACTCATGGAGAATTCGGTTCTGGACGTGTATTAATGAAACCAGCTTCTGAAGGTACTGGAGTTATCTCTGGTGGTCCGGTTCGTGCGGTACTTGAGCTTGCTGGTGTTGGTGATATTTTAACTAAGTCACTTGGTTCAAACACACCAATTAATATGATTCGCGCTACTATGAATGGTTTAACTAACCTTAAGCGCGCGGAAGATGTAGCAAAACTACGAGGAAAGTCTGTAGAAGAACTGTTAGGATAAGGAGGGAAACACTATGTCTAAAAAATTAGAAATCACCCTCACACGCAGTGTAATAGGTGCAAAAGAAAAACAAATGAAAACTGTTGAAGCACTAGGTCTTAAAAAGATTCGTCAAACCGTAGTTCTTGATGATACTCCGGCTGTTCGTGGAATGGTTAACCGAGTATCTCATCTTGTAACGGTTAAAGAAGGTTAATAAACAGAAGCGTAAAGAGGAGGTGCTCGTATGAAACTTCATGAATTGAAACCAGCAGAAGGCTCACGTAAAGAGAGAAACCGTGTAGGTCGCGGAACATCATCTGGAAACGGAAAAACTTCCGGTCGTGGTCACAAAGGACAAAACGCTCGTTCTGGCGGTGGTGTACGTCCTGGATTTGAAGGTGGTCAAATGCCTTTATTCCAACGTCTACCAAAACGTGGATTTACGAACATAAACCGTAAAGAATATGCTATAGTGAACTTAGACGTTTTAAACCGATTTGAAGACGGCACAGAAATCACTCCTGAGTTATTATTAGAATCAGGTGTCGTAAAGAACGTGAAATCAGGTATTAAAGTACTTGGTAATGGTTCCGTCGAAAACAAATATACCGTTAAAGCTCATAAGTTCTCTGCTTCAGCAAAGGCAGCAATCGAAGAAGCGGGCGGTAAAACAGAGGTGATCTAATGTTCCGTACATTCTCCAATTTTATGCGCGTGGCTGACATTAGACGGAAGATATTTTTTACACTTGCTTTGTTAATTGTATTCCGTCTAGGCACATTTATTCCTGTGCCATTCACAGATAAAACTGCAATTGAACATTTGAACTCGCAAAATAATGTATTTGGGTTTCTAGATACATTTGGCGGTGGGGCATTGATGAATTTCTCCATTTTCGCAATGGGGATAATGCCTTATATTACAGCTTCAATCATTATGCAATTACTACAGATGGATGTTGTACCAAAGTTTACAGAATGGAAAAAGCAGGGTGAAATGGGTAGAAAGAAACTTGCCCAAGTAACCCGTTATGGAACTGTGGTTCTTGCATTCGTTCAAGCAATCGCCATGTCTATTGGCTTCAATGCCATGGCTGGTGGATTCTTAATTGCCAATCCAGATCCAATGAAGTTCCTTATCATCGCATTAGTATTAACTGCTGGAACAACATTCCTAATGTGGTTAGGTGAACAGATCACTGCAAATGGAGTTGGGAATGGAATTTCGATACTCATTTTTGCAGGTATCGTAGCTGCTATACCGAACGCTGTTGAACAGTTATATGCCCAGTACTTTACAAATCCTGGAGATGAACTGTTTATCAATATCGTTATTGTAGCTTTAATAGCTTTAGTTGCGATAGCAATCACGGCTGGTGTTGTTTTCGTACAACAAGCGTTACGTAAGATCCCAATTCAATATGCAAAGAAACTTGTAAATCGTTCTCCAGTTGGTGGTCATTCTACACATTTACCTCTAAAAGTAAATGCTGCGGGAGTTATCCCAGTAATCTTCGCGATTGCCTTTATTATGGCACCAAGAACTGTTGCAGGATTCTTTGATGGTAATGTTGCTAATACAATTGAATCGATCTTTGATTATACAACAACAACAGGTATGCTTATCTATGTGGCGCTAATTATTGCGTTTACGTATTTCTATACATTTGTTCAAGTTAATCCTGAGCAAATGGCTGAGAACTTACAAAAGCAGGGTGGATATATTCCAGGAATTCGTCCAGGTAAAAATACTGAAACGTATCTTACTCGTGTTATCAATCGTTTAACATTTGTAGGAGCAATATTCTTGGCTGCAGTTTCCGTACTACCTATTGTATTCGGTAAACTTGCAGGTCTTCCACAATCAATTCAAATCGGCGGCACAAGTCTACTAATCGTTGTAGGTGTAGCAATTCAAACAATGAAGCAATTAGAAGGTCAGTTAGTGAAGCGACACTACAAAGGATTTATTAAGTAAGAATTTGCCAATGAAGCGAGGGGAAAGTTTTGAATCTATTGTTAATGGGTCTTCCTGGTGCAGGCAAAGGTACACAGGCAGATAAAATAAGCGAGAAATATAACATCCCTCATATTTCAACAGGAGATATGTTCCGATCCGCTATTAAAGAAGGAACAGAACTTGGTGTGAAAGCTAAAAGCTTCATGGACCAAGGCGCACTTGTTCCGGATGAAGTAACAATTGGAATCGTAAAAGAGCGTTTGAGTAAAGCTGACTGTGAGAAAGGGTTCTTGTTAGATGGTTTCCCAAGAACCATTGCACAAGCAGAAGCTTTACAAGCACTTTTATCGGAAATGAATCAAGCGATTGACCATGTATTACATGTAGAAGTACCAGAAGATAAATTAGTGGAGCGTTTATCCGGTCGTAGAATTTGTCCAACATGTGGTAGAGCTTATCATGTGATATATAATCCTCCCAAAAAAGAGGGTATCTGTGATATTGATGGTTCAGCGTTAATTCAACGTGATGATGACAAACCAGAAACGGTTAAAAATCGTTTGGCGATCAACATCGAACAATCGAAGCCGTTACTAGACTTTTATGAAGATAGAGGATATCTTGTAACCGTTGATGGTGATCAAGATATCAATAAGGTTTTTCAAGACATTCAATCGATTATTGAAAAGTAATTCATTGTAGGCCCTGCACGAATAGACAATTCTATTTGTTTCATAGTAATAAGAGTCGTTTAGCTTTAATGCTTACTATGTGGATAATGACACCCTGTGTTTAACATTCCACCCTCATTTAGGTGAACGTCATGAAGCGAAACTGATTCGATGCCACGAATAGGTCTTGTTTGTCGAATTTGCAAGAGGCGACAAGGCATTATCGGTTTGAGTGATTGATGATCGTTGTGTCTTGGTAGCAGATGGGGAACACGTAAATATGATCTCGACCAAAGAGAATGAGTAAACATCATATTGAACATGGATTATACGTCTCCAGAAGTCCAAAACAGCCTTCTAGAAACTGGTCGTGTCACAAATGAAAATTTATCGTTTATATGTTGTTTTAGAACAATATTGTGACTGATTTAAAAGAAGGGAGTAAGGCGCGATGGCGAAAGATGATGTAATTGAAGTGGAAGGAACCGTAACAGAAACATTGCCAAATGCAATGTTCAACGTAGAGCTTGAAAACGGTCATACGGTCTTGGCACATGTGTCGGGAAAAATCCGTATGCACTTCATCCGTATCTTACCAGGTGATAAAGTAACGGTAGAACTCTCTCCATATGATTTAACAAGAGGACGAATTACGTACCGTTATAAATAAGCGAGCTCCGATATAAAAGGAGGTAAAGATGATGAAAGTAAGAGCATCTGTAAAGCCAATTTGTGAAAAATGCAAAGTCATTAAACGAAAAGGCAAAGTAATGGTGATTTGTGAAAATCCGAAACACAAGCAAAAACAAGGATAATTGAAGGAGGTGCGCATTTTTTATGGCACGTATTGGAGGTATAGATATTCCACGTGATAAACGTGTAGTAATCTCTTTAACATACATTTATGGTATTGGTAAGAAAACTGCACAAGATATCCTTAAAGAAGCAGGCGTTTCTGAAGATACTCGTGTTCGTGATCTAACTGAAGATGAGTTAGGACGTATTCGTCAAGCGGTGGATGGTTACACAACTGAAGGGGATCTTCGTCGTGAAGTATCGCTTAACATTAAACGTCTAATCGAAATCGGCTCATATCGTGGTCTAAGACATCGTCGTGGTTTACCGGTTCGCGGTCAAAATACGAAGAACAACTCTCGTACTCGTAAAGGCCCACGTCGTACAATCGCTAACAAGAAAAAATAATGTAAGGAGGTAAACTAATAGATGGCTCGTAAAACTAATACACGTAAACGTCGTGTGAAAAAGAATGTTGAGACTGGTGTAGCACATATCCGTTCTACTTTCAACAACACTATTGTAACTATCACTGATGTTCAAGGTAATGTTGTTGGATGGAGTTCTGCAGGTGCACTAGGTTTCAAAGGTTCTCGTAAATCTACTCCATTTGCTGCACAAATGGCTGCTGAAACAGCTGCTAAAACTGCAGTTGATAATGGAATGAAAACTCTAGAAGTATCAGTTAAAGGTCCAGGAGCTGGACGTGAAGCTGCTATTCGTTCTCTACAAGCAGCTGGACTAGAAGTTACAGCTATTAAAGATGTAACTCCAGTACCTCATAACGGTTGCCGTCCACCAAAACGTCGTCGTGTATAATTTAAACGTATATTATTTGTCACCCTGTCTATAATGGGTTATGATGACTAAAAGTATAGATGGTAATAGAGATAAATTTAAGTACACCAAGGTAAATGATGAGAAGATGGTATAGCAACACGCCTTAGGGGCGAGGAGATATATTTCTTATTAAGACCTTACTATACAGCATCGCAAAGACAAACGTACGATAAATTACACAGGTAGTGCAGAAACGCCAACTGCCGATCCCGAGGAATTTCGGTTAGATCACTTTCTAGCCGGGGTTTCGACGTTTTAAAGGAGGGTATTATGGAATGATTGAAATAGAAAAGCCAAAGATTGAAACGGTTGAGATTAGTGATGATGCTACATTTGGAAAATTTGTGGTAGAACCGCTCGAACGTGGTTATGGTACAACTCTTGGAAACTCCTTGCGTCGTATCCTACTATCCTCACTTCCAGGTGCTGCTGTTACGTCAGTTCAAATTGATGGAGCATTACATGAATTTTCAACTATTGATGGAGTAGTTGAAGATGTTACGACAATCATTTTGAATTTGAAAAAGCTAGCCCTTAAAATCTATTCAGACGAACCAAAAACATTAGAAATCGATGTGCAAGGTGAAGGAGTCGTTACTGCGGCAGATCTAACATACGATAGTGATGTAGAAGTATTGAATCCTGAACTTCCAATTGCAACATTAAATGCAAAAGGAAACTTGCGTATGAAATTAACTGCACAACGTGGTCGTGGTTATGTTCCAGCAGATGCAAACAAACATGAAGATCAACCAATTGGTGTTATTCCAGTTGATTCCATTTTCACACCAGTATCACGTGTCACTTACCAAGTTGAGAATACTCGTGTAGGTCAAAGTGCAAACTACGATAAATTAACTTTAGATGTTACAACTGATGGAAGCATTCGTCCAGAAGAAGCGATTTCTTTAGGGGCAAAGATCTTTTCTGAGCATTTAAATATTTTCGTAGGCTTAACTGATGAAGCACAGAATGTTGAAATAATGGTTGAGAAAGAAGAAGACCAAAAAGAAAAAGTAATGGAAATGACAATTGAAGAATTAGACCTATCGGTTCGTTCTTACAATTGTTTAAAACGTGCTGGCATTAATACAGTTCAAGAGCTTTCAAATAAATCTGAAGAAGATATGATGAAAGTGCGTAATCTAGGTCGTAAATCATTAGAGGAAGTTAAAGTTAAGCTTGCTGATTTAGGTTTAGGTTTACGTAAAGAAGATTAATATCGGACATCTTTAGAGTTTCAAGAAAGGGAGGGATAGTCCATGGCAAGAAAACTAGGACGTACAACAGATCAACGACTAGCACTACTTCGCAACCTTGCTTCTGATTTAATTATTCATGAGCGGATTGAAACAACAGAAGCTAAGGCTAAAGAACTTAGATCTGTAGTAGACAAAATGATTACATTAGGTAAACGTGGTGATCTACCCGCTCGTCGTCAAGCAGCTGCATTCTTATACAACAAAGAGGCTAATGAAGAAGATACAGTTCTTCAAAAGCTATTCAATGATGTAGCGAAGCGCTATGAAGACAGACAAGGTGGATATACACGCGTTCTTAAGTTAGGCGAACGCCAAGGTGATGGAGCGAAAATGGCAATTATTGAGCTAGTTTAATCAATCCATACGCGTTAAGGGCAGGACTTGATCTCTTCCACGAGGTGAAATCCAAGCCCTTTTTTTGTATAGAAAAGGGCTTGGATTTCAGGTTAAGTGGATCACGTGTTTCGATTGAATGGGCAATATACATGTAATATAAGCGGTATGAAGTGGTTAACTAGGGTTAGTTATAGAGGAAATTAGGCATCCGAACCTTTAGATGGTCGCTAGAACTGTAATAGGGAAATATACCATATAATGGGCAGATGTTTCGGATACACGGTTATGCTATACAAGCATAGTTGAAAGCTAATTATCCTGCTTTAGGTTCACTAAGCTAAGTAAGGTCAGCCCCAACCACTTTCCCCAGACACCCTTCGCTAAATTAAACACCTATCTATTAACATTCAACAATAGAAGTAGTAAAATACATACATGGAAGCAACCTAAAGGCTACGTGGAGAATGGGAGGAATATAGATGAGAGAGAAGTTTATAGAGTTTAGGAATGTATCGTTTCGATACGGAGAAGAGCAGCCTTGGGTGTTAGAGAACGTTTCATTCGAAATATATCAAGATGAATGGGTAGCGATTATTGGGCATAATGGATCTGGTAAATCGACAATCGCTAAGTTAATGAATGGACTATTGTATCCTCAGGAAGGGGAAATCTTAATAAATGGGATGCCAGTTAATGACGAGCATGTCTGGGAAATTCGTAAGCAAGTAGGAATGGTCTTCCAGAACCCAGATAACCAGTTTGTTGGGACAACCGTTCAGGATGATGTAGCCTTTGGAATGGAGAATCGAGGTGTTCCAAGGGAAGAAATGGTCACTAAAATTGATGAGGTATTAAAGGCTGTAAGGATGGAAGATTATCGCCTTACAGAACCACATCGATTATCAGGTGGACAAAAGCAACGAGTGGCGATAGCTAGTGTGCTAGCCATTCAACCAGCTGTTCTAATCCTAGACGAGGCGACAGCAATGTTAGATCCAAAGGGTCGTAAAGAAATTATGCGAACTGTTTCAGATATTCAAGCAAAGAATGAGATTTCACTTATTACGATAACACATGATTTACAGGAAGTAGTACAAGCAGAGCGCGTTATCGTGATGAATAGCGGTAAGGTATGGAAAGAGGCAACACCCCGTGAGGTTTTTGCTAAAAAGGATGAGTTACGGAAAATTGGCTTGGATGTTCCCTATATTGCGTTGTTGGCAGATGAATTAAAACGAAATGGGCTAGAGATCTCGACGGAACCTTTAAATCATGAAGAATTATTGGAGGAATTATGGACATTACATTCAAAGATGTAAGTTACATCTACCAAGCTAACTCACCTTTTGCTCACTCTGCTTTAAAGGACCTATCCTTTCATATTCCATCAGGATCCTTTGTCGCGATAGTTGGTCATACTGGATCCGGTAAGTCAACATTACTCCAGCACTTAAATGGACTACTAACACCAACTAAAGGTGAGGTTCAAATTGGTGACTTTCATATTAATTCGGATAAAAAACCAGAGAATTTAAAGGAACTTCGTAGTCGAGTAGGGGTCGTCTTTCAGTATCCTGAACATCAATTATTTGATGAAACCGTCGCAAAGGACATCGCGTTTGGACCGAAGAACTTTGGAGTTTCCGATACAGAAATAGCGGAACGTATACGAGATATTATTCCTGCAGTTGGAATGGATGAGTCATTACTAGAAAGATCTCCTTTTGATCTAAGTGGTGGACAAATGAGACGGGTTGCGATTGCTGGAGTTCTTGCTATAAAGCCAGAGATTCTGGTCTTAGATGAGCCAACTGCAGGGCTAGATCCAAGAGGTCAAAAGGAAATAATGGACATGTTCTATACGCTTCACCAAGAGCGCAACTTAACTACGATACTGGTAACACATAGTATGGAGGATGCCGTCAAATACGCTGACCACGTCATTATCATGAACAAAGGAACGAAATATATGGAAGGTTCACCTGAAGAGGTATTTACGCAACGAGAAGCGCTTCAGCAGGTGCAATTAGAAGTCCCTGAAGCTATTCAATTTATTACCTCATTTCAGGAGAAATTTGGGTTAACCATCCCCTTCAAGCGTCAAACCGTCGAAGAGCTCGCGGTTGAGATTCAGCAATTACTAAAGGGGGCTGAATCGGATGAATAACATGATGATTATCGGACAATATGTCCCAGGAAATTCTTTAGTGCATCGGTTAGACCCAAGAATGAAGATTACGATCATCTTCTTATTCGTTATTATTGTGTTCTTTGCTAATAATGTCGTTAGCTATAGTATTTTGACAGCATTTGCGATTATTACGATTGTTATCACGAGAATCCCGTTTCGTTTTATATTGAAGGGATTAACACCAGTATGGTTCTTAATTATTTTTACCTTTATCCTGCATTTGATTGTAACAAAGGAAGGTTCCGTAGTTTTTGATTTATTTGGGTTTAAAATATACTCAGGAGCCATTATACAGGGGTTTGCAATCTCGCTACGATTCTTCCTATTAATCTTGATTACATCGCTATTAACGTTAACGACAACACCAATAGAGATCACAGATGCGATTGAAGATATGTTACATCCATTGAAGAAAATCAAGTTCCCAGTACATGAACTAGCTCTCATGATGTCGATATCCTTACGTTTTATCCCAACCCTTTTACAAGAGACGGATAAGATATCAAAGGCACAAGCATCAAGGGGAGTGGATTTTCGTACTGGACCAATGAAGGAACGGTTAAAAGCCATTGTTCCTCTATTAGTACCGCTATTTGTTAGTGCGTTTAAGCGTGCGGAAGAGCTTGCGATGGCGATGGAAGCTAGAGGCTACCAGGGAGGAGAGGGAAGAACGAAGCTAAGGCAATTAAAAATTGATAAGATCGATATCTTTGTTTTGCTTTTCTTCTTATTGGTAATTGCTGGGCTATTCTTAACGAGAAATTATTCATAGTTTGGAGGTTGGACAGTTTTGCCGAAAATTAAATGTACGATTAGCTATGATGGAACTAATTTCCATGGCTATCAGGTCCAGCCCGATAAACGAACCGTTCAACTAGAATTAGAGCATGCATTGGAAAAAATCCACAAAGGTGAAAAAATCCATATTCATGCATCCGGCAGAACCGATACAGGGGTTCATGCTAAGGGACAAACCATTCACTTTGAAACGAATCTAGATATCCCGGGAAATAGTTGGAGGAAGGCACTCAATGCCTTATTACCGAGTGATGTATATGTGACACATGCAGAAGTAGTTTCTAATGATTTTCACGCTAGATACAATGTAGTGGAGAAGGAATATCGTTATTTTTTATTAAATACAACGAATCCTGATGTTTTTAGACGAAATCATGTGTATCATTTTCCATATAAGCTTGATATAGAAGCAATACAAGAAGCTTGTCGTTATTTAGAAGGAACCCATGACTTTACCACCTTTTCTTCAGCAAAGGCAACTGTCAAAGGGAACAAGGTAAGAACGTTGTATGAGGTTTCATGTAATCAAGATAACGGGCAAATAGAATTTATTTTCCGAGGAAGTGGATTTTTATATAATATGGTTCGAATCTTAGTAGGAACGTTAATCGATGTTGGGCAAGGGAAAATTAGCCCTTCTGATATTGGCACGTTGTTAGAGGCAAGGGACCGGAAATATGCCGGAAAAACAGCTCCAGCTCAAGGTTTATTCTTGTGGAGAGTAAGCTATTAAGGCATCATTATTTCTGACAAAACACTACATTTCCTGGGAAATATCGACACCTTTCTTTTTAGATAGAAATGCTGTATAATAGAAAGAGTGTTTTTGCAATGAATTATAAAAAAATATCAATAAATAAATCTGCCAGACTCTTGACAATTTACCCTATTTTGATATATTATGGTCTATGGCATTTTATTTCTAAAACCGCGATTAGCCCCGGAACTAATTGTGTTGAAAATATAGGAATAACGAACTTTAAACATTTAAAAATTAATGAATGAAAAATATGGAGGGAACCAATCATGCGCACAACTTTCATGGCGAATGAAAACAATATCGAACGCAAATGGCTTGTTGTGGATGCTGAAGGCCAACGCCTTGGTCGTCTAGCAAGTGAAGTTGCTGCAATCCTTCGTGGAAAGCATAAGGCAACTTATACACCACACGTTGATACTGGTGATTATGTAATCATCGTTAACGCTGACAAAATTGAACTAACTGGAAACAAATTAAGTGACAAGAAGTACTACCGTCACTCTGGACATCCAGGTGGATTAAAAGAACGTACTGCTGATGAAATGCGTACAAAATATCCTGAGCAAATGCTTGAGATTGCAATCAAAGGCATGCTTCCAAAAGGATCTTTAGGACGTAAAATGGCTAAGAAATTACATGTATACAGAGGTGCTGAGCACAATCACGCAGCACAAAAACCTGAAGTTTACGAACTTCGCGGATAATAAAAGGAGGTAAATCAATTGGCACAAGTACAATACTACGGCACAGGTCGTCGTAAAAGCTCAACTGCACGTGTACGTTTAGTACCGGGTACTGGTAATGTAACCATTAATGGTCGTGATGCAAAAGACTATTTCCCATATGAAACTCAAATTCTAATTCTTAACCAACCACTACAAGCTACTGAAACTCAAGGAACATATGATGTAATCGTTAATGTTCATGGTGGTGGATTTACTGGTCAAGCTGGTGCTATCCGTCATGGTATCGCACGTGCTTTACTAGAAGCAGATCCAGGTTATCGTCCAGCGCTTAAAAGTGCAGGGTTCCTAACTCGTGACCCTCGTATGAAAGAACGTAAGAAATACGGTCTTAAAGGCGCTCGTCGTGCACCTCAGTTCTCAAAACGTTAATATTTCAATGTTTAAAGGCTCTCAACATATTAAGTTGGGAGCCTTTTCTGTTTCATAGGTCCATTCGTATACAAACTAATTCAGGTGGAGGCAAATAGATAGGGATGCCAGAATTAAAACGTATGGAAGCCTATGAAACAAAGCTTATAGGGAAGAGTATATGAACACAATATTCCTTTCTAATAAGGAATGTATACTATCACTAGCTGGTGAAGTTAGTAGGAAGATTGTATTGTGTGATTATGAAGTACGTGTATTCAAATTGAAAAAAGCTCCTCAAATTGAAGGAGCTTTTTTATTTGCTATTTTTTCTATAGGTTCGTATCATACCACCATTAGGACATATCACGGGGTTGTTGCTGTATTTTGTTACAGACGCTTCGTAATTATTCTTACACGAAAATAAAATGTAAGGTAGTATACCTACTAATCACGCTTAAATCTAGCAAGAAATGGTACTGAATTGCCAAAAGCAGTTTGGGCCATTTGTAAGGGAGGTAAGGAAATGATTATCCTTGCCTCCCTTCACGTTCATCAGGCGATAGTAAAATGACCATATAAAAGGTCAAAAAAGTGACCGTTGCAACGGTCATTTTCCAGGGAAGCGTTTTCTAAAGAATACGATAAGATTAATAACAAGGGAGGCGTGGCTGTGAGTTCAAAAAACAACCGTGAACATGATTTGTTAATGTTTCTTTCCAAGAGTCAAGGTTACGTTACCTCGAACGAACTTGTAGAAGAACTAAAGGTTTCTCAAAAAACAGTTTATCGTTTAATAAAGAAAATTAACGATGAGTACATGGACAGCCCTTTAATTATATCGGAAAGAGGGAGAGGGTATAAGTTAGATTACGAGAATTTTATCAATTATCAAAAAAGTGATAATAAATACAAGGAAAAACACTTTTCTCCAAGTGAGAGACGTAAACGCATTATGGAAGAATTATTGTTGTCCTCTCCTAAACCTATCAATATATACCATTTATACAGTGATTATTATGTTGGGGATTCCGTTATTTTTAATGACGAACAGCTTATGAGCGAAGAACTGCAAAAGTACAATTTGGTTTTAGAGCGAAAAGATAGGAAGCTAGCGATATTAGGGGAAGAAGTAGATATTCGGAAAGCAATTAAGCACATTAATGAAATATTTAATACGATTGATATTGATGATTTAAAAAGGAATCAAGAACTTAACTTTAATCAATACGATGTTTTATTTATATTAGGCCAACTAAGGGATATTGAAAAGGATTTAGATATCACGATTCCCTACCCATATAATGTAAACATTTTCTCCCATTTATATATATTACTTAGTCGCTTAGGAAAAGTTCCTGCCTTACTTTTTAGAGATAAGGCTTCAATGGAAGAAATGGAGAATATGAAAAGAGATCCTATTTTGTATCCGATTGCTAAAGGTATTGTAACCAACATTGAAAAATATTTAGGCAGTTCTTTACCGGATATTGAGATTTATTTCCTTTATCAGTATTTAGTATCATCCAGAATGCAAGGGTCCCTTGCTAAAACCTCCACATTTTCACCAGAGGTTATTCAAGTGACAGAAGCATATATTGAGGGGATGAGTATTTACTTAGGAATAGACATCGAAAGTGAGTCTATTTTTACAGATTTAGCCAACCATATTAAACCTATGCTTAATAGATTAGACTATAAAATTCGGATTAAAAATAGTTTGTTAAGTCAAATCAAGGTAACGTATGAAGATGTTTATTCGGGCGTCACGAATGTATCCGAATTTGTAAGTAAAAAATTCAATCTACCAGCAATTAATGAAGATGAAAATGGGTTTATCACACTCTATTTTGCAAAGGTGATCGTAACTGGTCAATATCAACATCCGATAAAAACGTTAATTATGTGTACGACAGGAATTGGAACGTCAGAACTGTTAAAGGCAAAGGTATCACGAAAATTCCCTGAGTTAGAGATTCTTGATGTTGTAGCTTCACAGAACATGCAGATGATTAAAGAGAAATATGCAGATGCCGAGTTAATTCTAAGTACGGTTCATATTAAGGAAGCAATACCAATCCATTGTTTATTAGTGAGTGCTATGTTTACACTGGATGACCAGAAGAGACTTCAGCGAAAGATAGAGGAGATTTACCATGGATATTAACTCTTTTTATCACGTTTGTTTTAATTGTGAGTTAAAAACTAAAGAAGAAGTATATACCTTTATCGCTGACATGGTGTGCCGGGATAATCCTTCGCAAAAAGAAGAAATCGTGAACCAATTATATCAAAGAGAAAATGTAGGGAGCATATTAATCGCTGAACATGTGATGTTGCCTCATATGGAAAGCGACCTAATAGAGAAGAGTCAAATCGTATTTATCCATCTAGCAAACCCTATACAATCCTGGGATGAACAGACAAAGGATATCCGTTTATTCATTGTCATTTTATTAAAAGAAAATGAACAGGAGCAAATAAAGAAAAGAATATCGTTGTTCACTCGAACATTAGCAGATGAAGCGTATTTAAATCGATTATTGTGTAGTAATGACAAGGAAGCGTTTAATCAAGAACTTATAAAAATTTAGGAGGAATAATGATGAAAATAGTAGGAGTAGCAGCATGTACAGTTGGTATTGCACACACATATATTGCACAGGAGAAATTAGAGAATGCTGGAAAGAAAGCCGGTCATGACATTTCTATTGAAACACAAGGAACCATTGGGACGGAAAATGAATTAACACAAGAACAAATCGTTGAAGCAGACATTGTTATTCTAGCAGCAGACGTTAAGATTGCAGGAAGAGAACGGTTTGAAGGAAAGCGAATCATCGAGGTTCCAACAGAGATAGCTGTAAAATCACCAAATAAATTAATTGAAAAAGCAGTAGAAGTTGTAAACCAAAAGAAATAGCTAGCAATGGAATGGGGGATAAATGGGATGGAAGTCAAAGAAATTGTAGATCTAAAGACAATCAAAACCGACATGAATGCGAAAAGTAAGGAAGAAGCTATACAAGAATTAGCAGAGGTATTACAAAGAAATGATTACATTAACGATGTTGAAGCGTTTCTAAAAGATATTTATGCAAGAGAAGCGGTAGGTCAAACTGGAATTGGAAATTATATCGCTATTCCGCATGGTAATAGTGATGCGGTCCAAAAAATAGGCGTAGCTATTGGAATCACCCAGCAAGAAATCCCTTGGGAAACGCTCGACGGGAAAGGTGTAAAGGGAATCATTCTATTTGCTGTTGGGAAAGAAAATGATGGCGCACAAACCCATCTAAAATTATTGTCCTTATTTGCAAGAAAATTAGGTAATGATGAAGTCATCGAGAAAATGCTTCAGTCGAAAAATGCTGAAGACGTAAAAGAAGCTTTATGTAATTAAACTATTTAATGAAAGAACTGGACTAGTAATCCATTAATCACGGTACCAAATACGGGAGAACCTACATCATTTGAGATTTATCCATAAAGTATAGAAGTAAATGTTACTGGTATGTTTTTACTTATTAACTTCTGCTAATAAATTGTTGATTGAAGATGGTTTGGTGGTTCTGAATATATAGGGGGGCTTGAGAATGAGTAAGATAAAAGCTTTAAATCTTAAAGGCCATTTATTGACAGCGATTTCATATTTAATTCCAATTGTTTGTGGTGCGGGTTTTTTAATCGCCATTGGGATGGCCTTTGGAGGTAGTAATCAAGCGGAATTAATACAAGGTGAGTTTTCCATTTGGGATGCGTTAGCGACAATGGGTGGAGCTGGTTTAGGTTTATTACCTGCCGTTATCGCTACAGGGATTTCTTTCTCCATTGCAGGAAAACCAGGCATCGCGCCAGGCTTTATCATTGGTTTAACAGCAAATGCTATTGGTGCAGGTTTCATTGGTGGTATTTTAGGTGGATTCTTAGCGGGTTATCTAGGAATAGCTATCCTAAAATATCTTAAAGTTCCAAAGTGGGCTAAGGGATTAATGCCAACGTTAATCGTTCCATTTTTAACTTCGATTATTGGTGGTTTAATCATGGTTTATATTATTGGTGTACCAATCTCTGGTCTTACATTGCTCTTAACTAATGCATTAAACAGTTTGGGAGCTTCTTCATTGTTAGTATTTGGAGCCATTGTAGGTATATTAAGTGGAGTCGATTTTGGTGGTCCAATTAACAAGACTGTCTTTGCCTTTGTGCTAACAATGCAGGCAGAAGGAATTAATGGACCTATTACAGCGTTACAGTTAGTAAATACAGCAACACCAATTGGATTCGGACTTGCTTACTTTATAGCGAAAATGTTTGGCAAGAGAATTTATACAAACGTCGAAACAGAGACCTTAAAATCTGCGGTTCCGATGGGTGTAATTAACATTGTGGAAGGTGTCATTCCAATTGTTATGAATGATATTGTACGTTGTGTGATTGCAACAGCTGTTGGTGGAGCAGCGGGTGGTGCAGTATCGATGTTGTTAGGTGCAGATGCAACGGTACCATTTGGCGGAGTATTGATGCTACCAACGATGTCTCAACCATGGACAGGTGCTGTAGCTATATTAGTCAATGTTCTGGTAACAGGATTAACCTTGGCGTTAATTAAGAAAAATGTGACGGATGAGGAAGCGGATAAGCAAGAAGAAATAGAAGAAGAAGACATTGATTTAGATGATATAAAAATTTACTAAGTGTCATGAACGGTTTAATAGGCATATCCATTCTTTAGAAATGTTGGCAAGGTAATCAAAACCCAATAGTGCTAGAGGGAATGATGATTTTTGAGGAGGATATATAGAATATGAAGAAAGTAGAATTTTCACCATCATTGATGACAATGGACTTAGATAAGTTTAAAGAGCAGATCACTTTCCTAAATGATCATGTTGATTCTTATCATATTGATATTATGGACGGTCATTATGTTCCGAATATTACTTTATCTCCATGGTTTATTGAAGAAGTACGAAAAATAAGTGATCTACCTATATCTGCCCATCTTATGGTAACAGATCCAAGCTTCTGGGTCGGGCAATTAGTGGATATTAAGTGTGAATGGATTTGTATGCATGCAGAAGTACTGGATGGTCTGGCTTTTCGGTTGATTGATCAAATACATGATGCTGGATTAAAAGCTGGGGTAGTTTTAAATCCAGAAACACCTATTGAGACGATTTTCCCTTATATCGAGTTAGTAGATAAAATAACCATTATGACAGTTGATCCAGGTTTTGCTGGGCAACGTTTTATCGAATCAACACTAGATAAAATTGTAGCATTAAGAGAACTACGAGAAGAAAAAGGGTATCAATATGTCATAGAAATGGATGGATCATCTAATCGGAAATCATTTAGAAAAATTGATGCAGCCGGTCCGGATATTTATATTGTGGGGCGTAGTGGTTTATTTGGACTAGATGAAGATATTGAAAAATCTTGGGAAATCATGTGCAAAGATTATGAGGAAATGACTGGTAAGGCAATAATTTAAAAAGTGAAGCGGCTATAACATCTGTATATTCGTAATCAATGCGAAAATAGCTTTAGCAGAAGAAGATATCGATGTACCTATTGCTTCCTTACCAATCCAAGTTTGGTTGAGAACCAAATGTTGGTGAACAGGGCACTTGATGATGAAAAATGTAGTGTGATTCTTGTTCCTATTATTAAATTGGGGCAAATTTTAAAAGGAAAGTAATGTGGTAGTTTAAACACACATTACTTTCTTTTTTTACTTATTGTAGCTTATACTCCCATAGTTGAGCCGCAATTTCTTCTAATACAGACCACTCTCCACTAAGGTTAGCCCTCCATCATTACATCAAATGATATTATTCGACAAAATATGACACGCTTCTACCAATAGTACCTCGGTTATGTTCCCAACCGATTTCCCT
Source organism: Ornithinibacillus sp. FSL M8-0202 (assembly GCF_037975285.1). Lineage (GTDB taxonomy): Bacteria > Bacillota > Bacilli > Bacillales > Amphibacillaceae > Ornithinibacillus > Ornithinibacillus massiliensis. Next base: position 1,714,949 of record NZ_CP150248.1, on the reverse strand, counting down.
GAAACAGCTATCCATAAAACCAATCATTATTCCGGTGATTCAAGTAAAGGCCGATATTCTCAAACCATGGAGTGGACAAGGCCAACAGCAAATTCTAGTTATTTCATGGCTAGCTCAGACATAGGATAAACATGAAGAGTACATGAGCAAGAAGTTCTATTTATCCACTTTTTTATTCTTCATAGAAAGTAACTCATAAAAACGATTAAGGGTGGTGCAAAAAATGAATCGATACCGTAAGTCTATAATTGGAGGACTTGTAGGTGCTTCCTCTGCTGGAGGATGGTTGATCATGGATCTATTACTCCCAGAGCCGATTGGTGACTATTTGTTATTTGGATTAATGGGATTGGTTAACGCTGCGATTGGTTGGCAATTTGTAAGAATGCTTGATAGGAAGCAACGTAAAGGAGGAGAAGCGGAAAGGATAACCACCGGAGCACATTAATGTTTACCAGGTACTTCGAATAGGTTATTCAATATTTCCTGTTTCACTAGGTTAGAAGAAGGCCTGCGATGAAGGCATAAATGTATCCTTTAGGGTCATTCTACTTTGATATAAGGCATGCTTTGTTTATATATAGAAGTTAGTAAAAGAGGGTTTGTACACATATCTGTTAATTTTTATGCGAGTTACTAATAGAGTTAAAGGTGGTTATAAGCAATGAGTCGATTTCGGACACCTATGTATTGGAGCTTTTGTTGGTGCTACTACTGCCGGAGGTTGGCTAATCATGGATTTAATGCTTCCAGATCCGGAAGGTGATTATTTTTTGTTTAGTTTAATGGCGATTGTAAATGCAGTAGTTGGTTGGAATGTAGTAAAGATGTTGAATAAAAAACCAGAAACAGAAGAAGCCACATCAGAAAAGTGGCAGACGGAATCAAACTAAATAGTTTATGTGTGCCAAGTAGCTCCGTAAAGTGGCAAATTTCGGGGATACTTGGCACTATTTTTATGTAACTTTGGTACTTAAGCACTATTCTCATTTTAAATTTATTGAAAATAATGGATATTTGTGGAATCGTGCGGTAAAATTGATAAATATAGCTCCCTGAAAGTTATACAGAAACGGGTGAAAACATGATTTATCAGGTACAAATTTTTAAACTATTATTCGCAGTAGATGATCATATTTTCCGGATTGGTAAAGCAGAACAAATTCGCAACCCATGGAAAACAATTTCTTTATTAGCGCTTCTCAGTGTCTTGATTTATACTGGCGCTAGTTTATTGGGAATTGGATCCTCCACATTATCTAGCGGAGCTGTTTTATTAAGTGCTGCTGAGTACGAGGTATATAAGTTTTGGTTTATCATCGGTAGGATTATGTATTCATTAGCACTTGTAGGCATGGTTTTATTTATCCCATCCTTAATCTATTATTGGGTAACAAAGATTCCTTATAAAAAACTCTTACTAATGCAAGTCGTTGTACTGTTCATGATGCTTTTGGAGCGGATTTTGTGGATTCCGCTGGCCATTTATTTTGGACTTGACTGGTTTGTATCACCATTTTCCTTAGGGATTATCGCATCTTATTTAACAGATATCTCTTTTTTGATTTATCTATGTGGGGCTTGCTCCCTATTCCAGCTATGGATTATCATTTTTCAAGTGAAATTCTTAAGTAGGCTTTCTGGTATACATAAGGGCTGGATATGGAGTACGGTCATCTTGTTTCATCTAGCAACTTGGACTGTTACGGCTGTAATCGCGCTTACAGATATGCATATGATAAATGGGTGGTTTAATTCATGAAGAAACGAATAAAATGGTTAGCGATAATCTTGTTTATCGGGATTAATAGTCTACTGGTTTGGTTAGATGATGGAGAAAAAGTAGTCAGACAAGCGTATGTAACGAATTGGGAGCAGGTCTATCAAACCGATTTTGTTGAAACGGTAGAAGCAGATGGTGTTGTTGACTACTCCGGAGAAAGCTATGTGTACTTTGACAAAGCGCTAGGAAGCTTTGATCAGTTTCTAGTAGAGGAAGGAAGCGTGGTACGTGTTGGAGACCCGCTTTTTCAATACCAAGTACATGATTATTTGGCGACGGAAGCTCATTTAACGTATGAGTTAGAGAAAGTGAATAGTGAAATCGATGCGATTGAAGATGCGATTACCGAGATGGTAGCGTTTCGGATACCGGGTCCTTCAGTGCCAGTTGTAGGGAGTAACGAGGAAGACGGGACAACTGTAGTTGTTTCACCACCTGAACCGGTAGAAGCGGAAGTGATGAAGGAGCAATTTATTATTCAAAAGGAACAAGAGTTAGCTGCCAAACAAGACCTAAAAAGTATGATTCAATCACAATTAGATGATTTAAAGGCGACTGGTGCTGTCATTACAGTGGAAAGTCCGGTTGAGGGAAAAATAAAAGAACTTTCTTCCACATTAAATGATCCGTTAATAAGTATTGAAGAAACAGCCTTACATGTGAAGGGAAATGTTGATGAATCTGTAAGGGTTGACATTGATGTGGAGCAACCTGTCGATATTTTGTTAAAGGAAAGTGGACAAGTATTGCAAGGTACTATCTCTCATGTGGAAGATGCGCCGTATGAAGTAAATGTGGATACGGCTAGTATTTATCCGTTTGAAGTGACTTTTACGGATGAAGAAGTCTTGGATGTATTACCGGGGTATCATGCTGATTTAACGATAACCGTCAATGAATCATTGAATGCCAATACGGTTGATCCAACTATGGTAAATCATAATCAAGTGTGGAAGTTGACTGAGGCTGGAACATTGGAATTAGTTCCGGTGCATACTGGCATTATGATGGATAACAAATTGGAAATTGTTAGTGGATTGGAAGCGGGAGATTCTGTTACGGATGAATCGATTCCATTCTCGTACAATGGTATGCCGTTCTTCACGCCTCTAAAGATTAAGCAGGTGCCTTGGTTGGAGATTGGGAATTATGAAGAGAGAACGAAGCATATATTAATGGGGATTATGGTGAGGTAACATACTTAAAATGTTTTTCTTAGCGCAGGTCCCTAGGATAATGAGGTTGGGACATAACGAAAAGATTTAAATGTAAAACCGAATGATACACGGATACTAGCTCCGGAAATATACGTAGACTCCTACGGGAGGAAAGGGCACGGTTGAGACCCCTAAAGTAGTAGCACGAGGAGGCTCACCAGCCGCCCGCGAACCGCAAGTATATTTCCGGAGCGTGGTCTTTGCTCATCATTCGGTTTTTACATTAAGATTAATCCTTTTGTCCCAGCCTCACTAATTATTTTAGTCAGCATCTCTTTTGTCTTAATTGTTATAATATATTTGCAATACATTCGTTAGGAGGAATCCCAGATGATCAAAGAGCTGAATATTAAGGAACATTATCGTGAAATTTTCAAACTATCACAGTTTGCTTTTCAATATACGTTATCAGAAGCGGAGTTAAAAGCAAAGCGAGAGGAAGCGGAGCGTCATACGATTTGGGGAGTTATGGAGGAGGGCCAACTAGCAGCTAAACTCCATTTAATTCCTTTAGCAGTATCTATCCATGGAAGATCGATGCAAATGGGAGGCGTTGCATCTGTTGCTACGTGGCCTGAATTTAGACGAAATGGCATGGTAAAGAACCTATTAGCAAACGCATTAAATCACATGCACCAAAACGGACAAGTATTATCCTACCTTCACCCCTTCTCCGTTCCGTTCTATCGGAAATATGGGTATGAAGTTACATTTAATAAAAAACAATATAAAATCCCATTCGAGAAGTTAAAGCGAAATTGGGATGCTTCTGGATATGTGAGAAGAACGGAAGTCGATATTGACTTATTAGATAATTTGTATAGCCAGTACATAGGGAACTATACTGGAGCCCTTATTCGGGATGAAAAATGGTGGAAGCAGCGTGTACTAAAAGACCATCATCAAATTGCGGTAGCCTATAATGAGAATCGTGTTCCGGAGGGCTATATTCTATTTCATGTTAAGGATAAGCTATTTAAAGTAAGTGAAATTGCTTATCGATCCTTAACTGGCTTAAAGCTATTAATGGAGTTTATTGGTAATCATGATTCCATGGCGGAGCATGTTGAAATCACTGTACCAGAAAATGATAATATCCCACTTCTCCTTAAGGAGCCACGATTCGAAACAAAGGTTAATCCGTACTTTATGGCGAGGGTAGTTGATGTAAAGGGCTTTCTTACGCCATATCCATTTGAGGGATCACATTCTTCTGTATCTCTTTTTGTGGAAGATGAGTTTCTACCGGTTAATACGGGGGTGTATGTACTAAATCCTCGTCAGGAGGGAATGACCTGTACCCATATGAAAGGTAAAGGAAAAGCAGATATTACTTGTAATATTCAAGCATTTACGACAATGTTTTTAGGGTATAAAAGGCCGACAGAATTACTTGCGTTAGGGTTAATCGAGGGAAATATCGAAGCGGTTAATAAATTGGAGGATATGATACCAAGGCAGCAAACGTATTTACCGGACTTTTTCTAATGCATGTACTATCGATTCATTCCAAAGTCATAAACCGATTACTTGTCCCATAAAATAGGATGAGGATAAATAAAGGGGAGAATGGAATGAATCGATTAGGGAAAGTTGTTGCTTGGATTATTGGGTTAATCATTCTTTTTGCACTGATCAAATTGCCGTTACCAGATGTAGAGGAAACAATGGGATTTTCTTTACCTCTGGCAGGGAAAACCATTGTACTTGATCCAGGACATGGCGGACCAGATGGAGGAGCAGTTGGTAGTGATGATACATTAGAGAAGGACATTGCGCTAGAGGTATCGAAAGAGTTAAGAAACTATTTACAGCAATCTGGGGCAATAGTGTATCTAACAAGAGAAACCGATACAGATTTAGCGGATGAAAATACGAAAGGTTTATCGAGGCGAAAGGCAGAGGATATTAGAAAGCGAATGGAGTTTATCCACTCACATGATGCGGACCTCTTTTTAACGATACATTTAAATGCCATTCCCTCAACCAAATGGAGCGGAGCACAAACATTCTATTTTCCGAAATCGGATGAGGGAAAGCATTTAGCACAAATGATCCAAGCTGAAATTATCCGTAATTTAGAAAATACGAACCGAAGTGCACTAGCTGTGAATAATCTCTATTTATTAAAGCATGCCGAGGTACCAGGAGCACTAGTGGAAATTGGTTTCCTTTCTAATGTACATGAAAGGGAATTACTAAAAACAAATACGTACCAACGTCAAATGGCGGCAAGTATCTATAAGGGGATTTTGCGCTATGTCACCGAAGAACCTGAGGTGGAGGAAGAATAAGAATTGGATCACTCCTTCCAAAATTCATATCACTTAGATTTCTAGTGATTTATGGTATACTAGCCTTGGACTACTTAATCCATGCTAATAGGAAGGTGATTAAATGTTAACGAAAGAAGAAGTAATACAATTACTGAATCCTGTAAAAGATCCCTTTTTACATAGAACGTTTGAAGAAACACAAGGAATTAAAGAAGTAACGATAAAGGAAGATAAGAAGCATATCAGTGTGAAGGCTGCGATTGGAAAGACGAATACAGCTGAACAAATGCAGCTTCAACAAGAAATAGTAGGCATTCTAAAGCGTAATGGTGCCGTTACAGTAGGTCTGCGATTCGAGCAGTTACCCGACGAAGTTATAAAAAAATACCAGCCTGCAATTGAAAGCGCTAAAGAAAAGGCATTAATGGGTGGCAATAAACAACCCCATTTCCTTGCCATTGCTAGCGGTAAAGGTGGCGTTGGTAAATCAACGGTCACCGTTAACCTAGCTGTTGCATTAAGAAGAATCGGTAAAAAAGTCGGTATTATTGATGCGGATATATATGGCTTCAGTGTTCCAGATATGATGGGAATCGAAGAAAGACCGGTTGTTCGTGGAGAGAAGATTATTCCAGTGGAGCGGTTTGGTGTTAAGGTTATTTCCATGGGATTTTTTGTTGAAGACAATTCCCCGATTATTTGGCGTGGACCAATGCTTGGTAAAATGTTAAATAGTTTCTTTAAAGAGGTAGAATGGGGAGACCTAGATTATTTATTACTAGATCTTCCTCCAGGTACAGGGGACATCGCTATGGATGTGCATGAACTTTTACCATCTTGTAAGGAAATAATCGTAACAACTCCACATCCTACTGCAGCATTTGTAGCAGCTCGTGCTGGTCAAATGGCATTGAAAACAGAGCATGAAATATTAGGTGTTGTGGAAAATATGGCTTACTACAAGAGTCCAAAAACAGGAGAAAAGGAATATGTATTTGGACAAGGTGGCGGTAAGAAGCTTGCGGAAGTATTAAAAACCAAAGTGCTTGGACAATTACCAATTCAACAGCCTTATGAAGAAGAGGATGTATTTGCACCATCCGTGTATCAAGAAGACCACCCAAATGGCAAAGAGTACCATAAAATGGCAGCTAAAGTTATTGCCAAAGTAGAAGAATAAAGAGGGAAAAGGTCAGCACCCTGAAAAATGGGAGCTGACCTTTTATCTTTTAGTTTATTCCGCTCCGCCACCGGACCCGCTAGATCCACCGCCAGATTGATTACCGCCACCAGGACCACCTTGCTCACCAGATTGATTACCGCCGCCTTGGCCACCGCCTTTACTTTGTTCTTCAGCAGCTTTTAGTAATATCTCTTGTATTCGTGCCTGGAATATTGGTGATTCTAAGGTTTGCTGGATGGTTTCTTCTAGGTGTGCGCGAAATTGTTGGCTTTTTAAGGTTTGAATTTGCTGTTCTGTCATTTCCGGATTTTGTAATAAATCCATCATTTGCTTTTGGTATTCCGAATCATTCATTAAGTCCTTCATCAACTTTTTCTGATCTTCTTCGATGGATTTATAAAATGTTTCAACAAACTTAGGGTCTTCAAATAGCTTTTTCCACATTTCGCCGCCCTTTTTAGATGATAAGGTCTCATCAATCGCCTGTTTTACTGTAGTGGAGTCAATAACGAGCTGTTTCTGCATCTCTTCATCAGCTAATATTTCTCCAAGGGCTTTTTTTCCATCCTCGGTTTGCAATATATCAACAATCATTTTTTTGGTTGTATCATAATCCGTTTCCTTTGGCGCTGCTTCCCCTCCACATGCACTCATTAATAAAAGCAATCCACTAATTAATGGTAAGTAGACCACACGTAGCATGATAAATCCTCCTTCCACTTATCCTTTAATATGGATGAGATAAGTAAAAATATGCACTTGATAAAGGAAAAAAGATGTTGTTCATGATAAAATACCAATTATGTAAGCGGATTTTGGATTTATACTATATCAGGGGGACATTTCAATTGAATAGTCGCAAAGTAGTAAACTTGTTTTTAAAAACATTAGCATTAGGTGGTCTCGTTGGGCTAATTGTTAGTTTTTTTGTGAATGTTAGTGGTGCCTATACAGAGAATTTGCAGCCGTTTAATTTTATTGGATTATTAGGCGTTATGCTTTTCTTTATAGGACATGGAATGTTGTACAGTGCTGTAAGTCAAACGGGCTTCTTCGCGTACTTGTATGTACATAGATTAGGTCTAAGCATCTTCCGTTCATTCTGGCCGACAGTACAGATTGTATTAATCGCATTCGTTCTTTTTGATTTAGTTTATTTCCCTTATAAAAATGCAGAAGGTGAAGTATCCATCATTTGGTTTATACTGGCTGCTTTAGCTTTATTCATTTATGGATGGATTATTGCCAAAATAAAAGCGAAAGAAACGAAAAAGCATGCATTTATACCTGCTTTATTCTTCATGGTTGTATTTACAGTGGTTGAATGGGTACCGGCTTTACGAATTGGATTTGTTGGTGTCGAGTTTTCTTTAATTATGGTATTAACATTGCTTGTATGTAATACATACCAGCTACTAATCCTGCATCGTCTTCATAACAGTCCGGATAAAAAGGGGAAAGCAGCTAAATAAATCGAAGAAAAACCTGATGGGCTTGTTCAAAGTCCATCAGGTTTTTTTAGGGATTCTTAGGTGTTTAGCTTGAGAAACTTTTCGTTATTCCACTATTTTAGATTCTGCGTGGGCTTGGTTGATTATTTCTGACACCGTTATAAAGGTAAATCCTTTATTTTTTAATCCTGGTAGAATGGTCTTCAAGGATTCTGCGGTTTGTTTTACAGAATCAGATGCATGTAAAAGGATAATATCCCCATTACTTGTTTCTGACATGACATGATCAACGATTCTCTGGGTTCCTGGGTTTTGCCAATCGTGCGGATTAATATTCCAATGAATCACTTTATGTCCCATGTCTTCTGCTAATTTAATTATTTCATCATTGAAGTGTCCATGTGGTGCACGAACAAGCTCTAGATCCTTATAACCTAACTTGCCAAAAACCTCTTTTGCATATTGTAAATCCTTCCTAACTTGGCCGATTTCCTGGTCTAAATAGCTTTTATAACGATATCCTAGCATACCGACTTCATGCTTACTTTCGGATATTTTTTTCAAAATGTCTGGATGTTTTTCGGCCCATTCACCACTTACAAAGAAGGTAGCTTGTACTTGATGCTCTTCCAGCTGTTTTAAAATATCATGCACCTTCTCTTCGCCCCAGCTAATATTAAAGGTTAAGGCAATATTCGGTTCCTTGGAACTTCCCTTTGTTAAAGCAACAGCCTCATTCTTTGAGAAAACAGAAAAAACGCCATTGCTTTCAAACCAAAGAAAGCCAGCAGTGAAGAAAGCTAGTATAGCTACAAGCGCCCATCTTTTTATCCGACTAAAACGCCATACGTAAAAATGATTCATTACTTACCCTCCTAAGGAAACAAGCTATCAATACATCTTATGAAGGGAACGATAAAATATGAACAAGCTGTCTGGAGATTTGCTAATTTCGATTGAATAAATTCATTAAAAGTGAGAACGATATAAAATACCCCCATATTGCCTAAATAAAAACGAAGGTATATAGTAACAAGAATTATAGTGAAATTTGCCGAATGATGATGAGGTGAAAGAATATGCTAGGATTAATGATTAATCAGACCGAACAAAAGGAACTAGAGTATTTGATAAAAAGAGAATTAGATGAAATCATTTTTGATTTAGATGATACGAGAATTGATAATATGGTGAAGAGTGCCATGAAAGAACGGTATAAAGTATTGTTCCAGTTATTAAGAAGAGTAGCTAGTGAACAAGAATGTATGCGATACATACCAAAGAAGACACAGAATGAATAAGGTACCATTTAGTCCTGTTTTACATATAATACAATGTTAGTATACTAAAATTTCTGAAGAGATTTTTTTTGAAAAAGACCGTTGATTTTATTTTATAGCTATGGTATATTAATTTCTGTTGTCACATACGAAACATTGTCGAATACAACTTCAAAAAAGTTTTTTCAAAAAAGATGTTGACATTGTGTGGTAAACATGTTAAATTATATCTTGTCGCTAAAAACGACAAAGCAAAATGATTGTTCCTTGAAAACTGAACAAAACAACCAGTATGTCAAGAAGAAACATACCCTGTTTTTTCTATTAAAGAATTACAGAAGCTAGCAGCTTCTTTGCTAAGAATTACCTATGATTGATTGGTGTCAATCATAGACAAACTTTTTTGGAGAGTTTGATCTTGGCTCAGGACGAACGCTGGCGGCGTGCCTAATACATGCAAGTCGAGCGAGTGAAATTAACTGATCCCTTCGGGGTGACGTTAATGGATCTAGCGGCGGACGGGTGAGTAACACGTGGGCAACCTGCCTGTAAGACTGGGATAACTCGCGGAAACGTGAGCTAATACCGGATAACACTTCGAACCACATGGTTTGAAGATGAAAGGCGGCGCAAGCTGTCACTTACAGATGGGCCCGCGGCGCATTAGCTAGTTGGTGAGGTAACGGCTCACCAAGGCGACGATGCGTAGCCGACCTGAGAGGGTGATCGGCCACACTGGGACTGAGACACGGCCCAGACTCCTACGGGAGGCAGCAGTAGGGAATCTTCCGCAATGGACGAAAGTCTGACGGAGCAACGCCGCGTGAGTGATGAAGGTTTTCGGATTGTAAAACTCTGTTGTTAGGGAAGAACAAGTACAATAGTAACTGATTGTACCTTGACGGTACCTAACCAGAAAGCCCCGGCTAACTACGTGCCAGCAGCCGCGGTAATACGTAGGGGGCAAGCGTTGTCCGGAATTATTGGGCGTAAAGCGCGCGCAGGCGGTCCTTTAAGTCTGATGTGAAAGCCCACGGCTTAACCGTGGAGGGTCATTGGAAACTGGAGGACTTGAGTGCAGAAGAGGAGAGTGGAATTCCACGTGTAGCGGTGAAATGCGTAGAGATGTGGAGGAACACCAGTGGCGAAGGCGACTCTCTGGTCTGTAACTGACGCTGAGGCGCGAAAGCGTGGGGAGCGAACAGGATTAGATACCCTGGTAGTCCACGCCGTAAACGATGAGTGCTAGGTGTTAGGGGGTTTCCGCCCCTTAGTGCTGAAGTTAACGCATTAAGCACTCCGCCTGGGGAGTACGGCCGCAAGGCTGAAACTCAAAAGAATTGACGGGGGCCCGCACAAGCGGTGGAGCATGTGGTTTAATTCGAAGCAACGCGAAGAACCTTACCAGGTCTTGACATCCTCTGACCACCCTAGAGATAGGGCTTTCCCTTCGGGGACAGAGTGACAGGTGGTGCATGGTTGTCGTCAGCTCGTGTCGTGAGATGTTGGGTTAAGTCCCGCAACGAGCGCAACCCTTATTCTTAGTTGCCAGCATTTAGTTGGGCACTCTAAGGAGACTGCCGGTGACAAACCGGAGGAAGGTGGGGATGACGTCAAATCATCATGCCCCTTATGACCTGGGCTACACACGTGCTACAATGGATGGTACAAAGGGCAGCAAAACCGCGAGGTCGAGCAAATCCCATAAAACCATTCTCAGTTCGGATTGCAGGCTGCAACTCGCCTGCATGAAGCCGGAATCGCTAGTAATCGCGGATCAGCATGCCGCGGTGAATACGTTCCCGGGCCTTGTACACACCGCCCGTCACACCACGAGAGTTGGTAACACCCGAAGTCGGTGAGGTAACCTTTTGGAGCCAGCCGCCTAAGGTGGGACCAATGATTGGGGTGAAGTCGTAACAAGGTAGCCGTATCGGAAGGTGCGGCTGGATCACCTCCTTTCTAAGGAATATAACGGAAACATACTGTGTTGTTTAGTTCAGTTTTGAGGGAACAATCCTCATAAGTTTATGATGGGCCTGTAGCTCAGCTGGTTAGAGCGCACGCCTGATAAGCGTGAGGTCGGTGGTTCGAGTCCACTCAGGCCCACCATCTAAAACCTTATAAAGACGGGGCCTTAGCTCAGCTGGGAGAGCGCCTGCCTTGCACGCAGGAGGTCAGCGGTTCGATCCCGCTAGGCTCCATTTTTGTACCTTGAAAACTAAATAAGAGTAACAACGACATCAAACTTTAAAGCAAGGCTATTAATATAGTGAAACGCTTATTCATAATTAGTTAAGTGAATAAGGGCGCACGGTGGATGCCTTGGCACTAGGAGCCGATGAAGGACGGGACTAACACCGATATGCCTCGGGGAGTCGTAAGTAGACTTCGATCCGAGGATTTCCGAATGGGGGAACCCACTGTTCGTAATGGAACAGTATCCATATCTGAATACATAGGGTATGGAAGGCAGACCCGGGGAACTGAAACATCTCATTACCCGGAGGAAGAGAAAGCAAATGCGATTTCCTGAGTAGCGGCGAGCGAAACGGAAACAGCCCAAACCAAAAAGCTTGCTTTTTGGGGTTGTAGGACACTCCATGTCAGGAGTTACAAAGGAATTCCTTAGATGAAGATACCTGGAAAGGTAAGCCGCAGAAGGTAACAGCCCTGTAATCGAAAAGGAATTCTCTCCGGAGTGTATCCTGAGTACGGCGGAACACGTGAAATTCCGTCGGAATCCGGGAGGACCATCTCCCAAGGCTAAATACTACCTAGTGACCGATAGTGAACCAGTACCGTGAGGGAAAGGTGAAAAGCACCCCGGAAGGGGAGTGAAATAGAACCTGAAACCGTGTGCCTACAAGTAGTCGGAGCACGTTAATGTGTGACGGCGTACCTTTTGTAGAATGGACCGGCGAGTTACGATCGTATGCGAGGTTAAGTGGAAGACACGGAGCCGCAGCGAAAGCGAGTCTGAATAGGGCGAATTAGTATGCGGTCGTAGACCCGAAACCGTGTGATCTACCCATGTCCAGGGTGAAGGTCAGGTAACACTGACTGGAGGCCCGAACCCACGTATGTTGAAAAATGCGGGGATGAGGTGTGGGTAGGGGTGAAATGCCAATCGAACACGGAGATAGCTGGTTCTCTCCGAAATAGCTTTAGGGCTAGCCTCAAGAGTTGAGTACTGGAGGTAGAGCACTGATTGGACTAGGGGCCCTCATCGGGTTACCGAATTCAGTCAAACTCCGAATGCCAGATACTTTATCTTGGGAGTCAGTCTATGGGTGATAAGGTTCATAGACGAAAGGGAAACAGCCCAGACCGCCAGCTAAGGTCCCAAAGTATACGTTAAGTGGAAAAGGATGTGGAGTTGCACAGACAACCAGGATGTTGGCTTAGAAGCAGCCACCATTTAAAGAGTGCGTAATAGCTCACTGGTCGAGTGACTCTGCGCCGAAAATATACCGGGGCTAAACGTATCACCGAAGCTGCGGATTGTTCTTACGAACAATGGTAGGAGAGCGTTCTAAGTGCTGTGAAGTCAGACCGTGAGGACTGGTGGAGCGCTTAGAAGTGAGAATGCCGGTATGAGTAGCGAAAAAAGAGTGAGAATCTCTTTCACCGAATGCCTAAGGTTTCCTGAGGAAGGCTCGTCCTCTCAGGGTTAGTCGGGACCTAAGCCGAGGCCGAAAGGCGTAGGCGATGGACAACAGGTTGATATTCCTGTACCACCTCATGATCGTTATGAGCGATGGGGGGACGCAGTAGGATAGGGAATGCGCACCACTGGATGTGTGCGCCCAAGCAGTGAGGCTGTCAGGTAGGCAAATCCGCCTGGCATAAGGTTGAGCTGTGATGGGGAGTGAAATATAGTAGCGAAGTTCCTGATTTCACACTGCCAAGAAAAGCCTCTAGCCAGATCATAGGTGCCCGTACCGCAAACCGACACAGGTAGGCGAGGAGAGAATCCTAAGGTGAGCGGGAGAACTCTCGTTAAGGAACTCGGCAAAATGACCCCGTAACTTCGGGAGAAGGGGTGCTTCTTGCATGAGAAGCCGCAGTGAATAGGCCCAAGCGACTGTTTAGCAAAAACACAGGTCTCTGCGAAGCCGAAAGGCGAAGTATAGGGGCTGACACCTGCCCGGTGCTGGAAGGTTAAGGGGATGAGTTAGGGTTTACCCGAAGCTTTGAACCGAAGCCCCAGTAAACGGCGGCCGTAACTATAACGGTCCTAAGGTAGCGAAATTCCTTGTCGGGTAAGTTCCGACCCGCACGAAAGGTGTAACGATTTGGGCACTGTCTCAACGAGAGACCCGGTGAAATTATACTATGCGTGAAGATGCGCATTACCCGCGACAGGACGGAAAGACCCCGTGGAGCTTTACTGTAGCCTGATATTGAATGTCTGTGCAGCTTGTACAGGATAGGTGGGAGCCTTAGAAACCGGAGCGCTAGCTTCGGTGGAGGCATCCGTGGGATACCACCCTGGCTGTATGGACCTTCTAACCCAGGACCGTAATCCGGTTCGGAGACAGTGTCAGGCGGGCAGTTTGACTGGGGCGGTCGCCTCCTAAAAGGTAACGGAGGCGCCCAAAGGTTCCCTCAGAATGGTTGGAAATCATTCGTAGAGTGTAAAGGCAGAAGGGAGCTTGACTGCGAGACCTACAAGTCGAGCAGGGACGAAAGTCGGGCTTAGTGATCCGGTGGTTCCGCATGGAAGGGCCATCGCTCAACGGATAAAAGCTACCCCGGGGATAACAGGCTTATCTCCCCCAAGAGTTCACATCGACGGGGAGGTTTGGCACCTCGATGTCGGCTCATCGCATCCTGGGGCTGTAGTCGGTCCCAAGGGTTGGGCTGTTCGCCCATTAAAGCGGTACGCGAGCTGGGTTCAGAACGTCGTGAGACAGTTCGGTCCCTATCCGTCGTGGGCGTTGGAAGTTTGAGAGGAGCTGTCCTTAGTACGAGAGGACCGGGATGGACACACCGCTGGTGTACCAGTTGTTCCGCCAGGAGCATAGCTGGGTAGCTACGTGTGGAAAGGATAAGTGCTGAAAGCATCTAAGCATGAAGCCCCCCTCAAGATGAGACTTCCCATCACTTCGAGTGAGTAAGATCCCTTAGAGACTATGAGGTTGATAGGTCCGAGGTGGAAGCGTGGTGACACGTGGAGCTGACGGATACTAATAGATCGAGGACTTAACTAACTTATTTGATATCGTTTGTTTACTCTTATTTAGTTTTCAGGGTATAATTCTATATCCAAACCATTGTCTGGTGATGATGGCGAGAAGGTCACACCTGTTCCCATACCGAACACAGAAGTTAAGCTTCTCAGCGCCGATGGTAGTTGGGGCATTGTCCCTGCGAGAGTAGGACGTTGCCAGGCAATTTTTGTATATAAAATAGAATATTGCACATAATAGTCATATATTGTATTAAACTATTGTTCCTCAGAATAAGCATTATTCTCGCCGAGAGCATCAAAAAATGCTTCCATGAAAAGATACGTAATTTATATTATTCCACAGTAGCTCAGTGGTAGAGCAATCGGCTGTTAACCGATCGGTCGTAGGTTCGAATCCTACCTGTGGAGCCATTTTTATGTTTAATTTTCTATTATGCTTCCATAGCTCAGTCGGTAGAGCACCACCATGGTAAGGTGGGGGTCAGCGGTTCAAGTCCGCTTGGAAGCTCTTTAAAGCAGCTTAACTTCTAAATAAAGAGGTTAGGTTGTTTTTTTATTTGTTTCGTGAAGTATTCTGCGTTGAAGATTTCTATCTATTCTATAGGCATAATAAAAACTACCATACACTTTTCCAAAAGTCTGTGGTAGTTTTTTATTGGTCATATACTTTAGATAATGTATCTCATTATTTAATCAAAAATGGCTGTATAAGCGTAATTGGTGTTTCAGAAGGGGTTGTCACCTGTTTCTTCTCCTGAATTGATATAGCGCATTATAAACACCATAGATGGCTATGAATACAAGTAACCCAACCATACAAAGATTAAAATAGTACCAAAATCCATCTCCGAGAAAATTTAGCGGTGTACTGGTTGAAGGTGTTCTAGCTAAGAAAAGAAAATTGGCGTCAAAAATTGGATTGATAAAGAATCTGATAATTGCTGCATAACATAAAAGGTAAAGATAGGACTCTATTGTCTTTTTAAAGGTGATTTTTATCTTAGATGTTAGGACTAAAAATATACAAGCCCAGGATAAAATGAAATGGTGTATAAAAAACTGCCAAAATCGAAAATGAGGAAAACCATGGTGTAATTCTGGTGTTACAACCGCGAGGAAGGAGGGTACAATGCCGATGAATAGGATAACTTGAATGATTTTCTTATTTTTGGTTAGTAGTGCAAGCATAGTAAGGATTCCCGCTATGCTACATAGTTGAAAGGGAAGGAATTCACGCGGATTCCAACTTCCGTTTAATATCCCCCATGTTTGGTAACTAAGTTCAGAGGAAACTAAGGTGATCAATAACCCCATCCTAAAAAAATTAGATGTCCTTTTATTGGTAATCCATTTGTTGGAGCAAATTAGTAGTAATACAACTCCAAAAATAAATAAGAATACCATGAATAGGTGGTGGATCCCCCATAAATGAAAAGATGATACTGCCTTACTAGCAAACCACTCTCCCATTCAAATCCCCCCTGTATTTCCTTATCTAAATAGAAAACAACGCTTACTAAAGCATTTTTAGTAAGCGTCTATGATTGATTATGGATTAGTAAAATTAGCCACCAATTATGTGGTAACCTGAATCGACATGTAGCACCTCTCCGGTTACACCACGAGAAAGGTCACTGATAAAGAATAGGGTAGCGTCTCCAACTTGGTCCTGGTCAACATTACGGCGTAAAGGTGCTTTTTCTTCCACCATGCCTAGTTTCTCGTTAAACCCAGAGACACCTTTTGCTGCTAAGGTCCGAATAGGTCCAGCAGATACTGCGTTTACGCGAATACCATGTTTTCCAACATCTTCGGCTAGGTATCTAACACTTGCTTCTAAAGAAGCTTTGGCAACTCCCATTACATTATAGTTAGGAATTACTTTTTCAGAACCTAAATATGTTTGCGTAACGATACTGCCACCTTCAGTCATTAGTTCTTTTGCTGCTTTTGTGACAGCAACTAAAGAAAATGCACTAATATCCTGTGCTAATAAAAATCCCTCTCTTGATGTATCGCTGAAATCACCTTTCAGTTCATCGCGGTTTGCAAATGCGACGGCATGGACAAGTCCGTGTATAACCCCAACCTTTTCTTTTATCTCATTAAAAGCGTTGCTTATACTTGCATCGTCCGCAACATCACAGGTAACGATGAGTTTAGCCTCGATATCATTTTGTTCTAATAACTTAGTTAGTTTTTTATACGATCTTTCTTGCCTGTTAGTAAATATAAGGTTTGCTCCAGCATTATGGAGTGATTTTGTAATACCCCATGCAATACTTCTTTCGTTGGCAACACCCATAACAACAATGTTTTTATCCTTTAATAGTTCAGTCATTTGGAACCTCCATTGTGATTAACTATTAGTACCTAACTATAATTTATCACTTTTTAAATGAAAAACCAATTTATTTCTTAATTTATTAATTTTATTAGGGGGATACTCCCTTGTGTATCAAGGGTTTTACGGGGGATGAAAATTTTTTATAAAAAAATATCATTTTTCTCTTTACAAAGTGTGGAAATCTGTATATAATAAAATTCGTTGACTGCTAAGACAAGTTAAATAAATGAACTGGCCCGTTGGTCAAGCGGTTAAGACACCGCCCTTTCACGGCGGTAACACGGGTTCGAATCCCGTACGGGTCACCATGTGGAGGATTAGCTCAGCTGGGAGAGCACCTGCCTTACAAGCAGGGGGTCGCAGGTTCGAGCCCTGCATCCTCCACCATTTAAACCTAGATAGTTCTTCACCATGCCGGCCTAGCTCAATTGGTAGAGCAACGAGCAATACTTCTACCGAATCAGCTACGAGTAACCCCGAAGCATACACATCCATGAATATGCTGGGAGATACAGGGGTCATCAGGCAAACTTGACAAAATGAATAGGTGAGTTAATACCATGCCGGCCTAGCTCAATTGGTAGAGCAACTGACTTGTAATCAGTAGGTTGGGGGTTCAAGTCCTCTGGCCGGCACCATTTTTTTGTATAAAAACATATTAATATGTTAACTATATGGAGGGGTAGCGAAGTGGCTAAACGCGGCGGACTGTAAA
>NZ_CP150248.1:900000-1017500 GCF_037975285.1 Ornithinibacillus sp. FSL M8-0202 | reverse complement strand
TAAACGCGGCGGACTGTAAATCCGCTCCTTCGGGTTCGGCAGTTCGAATCTGCCCCCCTCCACCATTTATAAAAAAATAGTAATATTTTTAATAGTAGGGGTATAGTTTAATGGTAAAACGAAGGTCTCCAAAACCTTTGATGTGGGTTCGATTCCTACTACCCCTGCCATTTTTATTATGGCGGCCGTGGCGAAGTGGTTAACGCACCGGATTGTGGCTCCGGCACTCGTGGGTTCGATTCCCACCGGTCGCCCTTTTATTGGGCTATAGCCAAGCGGTAAGGCAACGGGTTTTGGTCCCGTGATTCCTAGGTTCGAATCCTAGTAGCCCAGCCACTGCGGAAGTAGTTCAGTGGTAGAACACCACCTTGCCAAGGTGGGGGTCGCGGGTTCGAATCCCGTCTTCCGCTCCAGAATTTATGGCGGTATAGCCAAGTGGTAAGGCAGAGGTCTGCAAAACCTTTATCACCGGTTCAAATCCGGTTACCGCCTCCAATTTTACTATTCCATATAAATAGTAGGTATTAGATGGCCTACAAATACATTAAACTCTTTTGTTTTAGTTGCAATCTATATTGCAGTTAAAACAAAAGAGTTTTTTTTATTGTTATTAAATTCAATTAATGTTCTCGAAAAGGAAAATTATAGTATTGTAATCCCTGTATAATATTTACAGTTAGGGAAAACTAATAGCGGACTCAAATAATTTTGGAGGTAGGAGGATAAATGGACACAAACCACAATGCACGTTTAACTTCAACAGAGATTACACAACTTTGGACTAATTATATGGATGATAGTATGGCAATTTGTATATTTAGATATTTTTTTTATATTGTTGAAGATAACGAGGTGAAAGAACTTGTCAAGTATGCACTTGATCTAGCTGAATCACATATTCCAAAGCTAAATAGTTTTTTTGAGGGAGAAAATTATCCAGTACCAATTGGCTTTAATGTTAACGAGGATGTAGATGTTAATGCCCCAAGACTATATTCGGATAGTTACATACTTACCTATATTCGAGATGTCCCAGATTGGCATGAACAACTATTCGGTGGCTATTGCATGTTCTGCAAGAGAGGATATTTATGATTATTTTTCTCATAATTTTACTGAGGCAAACATGCTTCATAAAAAGGCATTAAAACTAATGCTATCCAAGGGGCTTAATGTACGCCCACCATATTTATCACCACCAAAAAAGGCGGGGTATATAAAGAAACAACGCTTTTTAACTGGCTGGTTTGGTGAAAGAAGACCACTAAATGGCATGGAAATCTCGAACTTATTTTCAAATATTCTCCGTAATGCCTTGGGGATTGCAACGTTAATTGGTTTTGCGCAAGTCGCTAATTCTAAGGAAGTAAGGCAGTATATGGAAAGAGGGAAGGAAATAACAGCAAAACATGCTGAAGTGTTAGGTTCTGTTATGCGTGAAAATGATCTTCCTGTTCCAATGACATTGGAAACCGAAGTTACAGATTGTACCACTTTTGTTTTCTCTGACAAATTAATTATGTATCATACAACAACATTAAATGCGGCTGTATTAGGATTTTACGGGTTTAGTTTAGCTGCGAGTCATCGACGTGATTTAGGGCACCAATATACACGATTAAGTACAGAGATAGCGGCGTATTGTGAGGATGGGGCAAATATTATGATAAATAATGGTTGGTTGGAGGAACCGCCTATGGCATCAGATCGACAACAATTAGCAGATGGGTAGTGTGTTTAAATGGCAAGGGATAAAAAAATGGAGGTTTTGTTTTGGAGTATTGCGTTACCTGGGTTTGGACATTACTTAAATGGAAAGCTTTTTAAAGGGACAGTTCTAATTATATTAGAATTCTTCGTCAACGTTCAATCCGGATTGAATTACGCTATACTTCCAAGTTTTCATGGAGAGATTCATGAAGCTATTTCTGCTACCAATTTTCAGTGGCTGATGTTTTATCCATGTATCTATTTGTTTGCCATCTGGGATGCTTATCGAGATGCGGGTGGTGGAAAAGAACCATACTCATTTATTCCATTTGTTTTTTCAGCTTATATAGGAACTATTGGGGTAGTCTATTCCCCGACATTTAATATAAATGGAGTATATTTCGGCGTGATTTGGTTGCCCATTATTTTTCTAATTCTTGGATTTCTTATAGGAAAGGTTATTCGATTCATTATATTGAAACGGGTAAATAGGAAAGAGAAAGTAAGCTAATGTAATGTGGTTAAACAATTTTTGGTTGACTTCTATTGCCATTCCGTGCTATATTAATATTTGTCAGTCAAGACATTCGTCAATTATTAATATGCCGGTGTGGCGGAATTGGCAGACGCGCACGACTCAAAATCGTGTTCCTTCGGGAGTGTCGGTTCGACCCCGACCACCGGTATCTGAAAACGTTGATATATATAGCGGTATCTACTAGCGTAGGTATCGCTATTTTTATTTACATATAGCGAAAAATGGTCGTACACCCTCACGCCTCTTTCCGAAATTAATCGGAAGGGGGCTTTTTTGCGTTGGCGAGAAGGAGAAACGAGTTAATAGGCGATGAATTAGACGTAGTTCAGAAGTCGTTAAAAAGCGAAGTTATGTCGTTTGATGGCGCTATGGAGATATTTCTTAAAGACGCCAAGAGGAAAGGGTTACGCGAATTTACATTACGGTACTATGTGCGTGAATGTAACGATTTTCGTAAATATTTAGCGCGTGAGGAACATTCGTTAATTATTAATGAGGTCGTGCGCCGTCATATCGATGAATTTATCGAGGATATGCAGGAGCGACGTTGCTTGCGAACGGTAACGATCAATACGAAGTTACGGGCAATCCGTACACTATTCAATTTTCTTTACGAGCGAAAATATATAGACGAAAATCCGATGCACAAGTACCCGTTACTTAAAGAACGAAAGGCGAATATTGAAACGCTTAGTCTAAAACAATTGCGCCAATTATTAAATGCGCCTAATATGCGAACTTTCACAGGACAGCGGGATTATACTTTTATGTTACTAATCCTCGAAACTGGAATCAGATTAAATGAAGCTGCCGGAATATTAGTTGATGATGTAAAACTAGCAGAAGGACAAATTTTTATCAGAAATACAAAGAATCATTTTCATCGTTATGTTCCTATTCAAGAAAAAATGAAAGAGCAGTTAAGGAGATATTTAAAATTGCGAGGAACGTGTGAAACGGACCATCTTTTTGTAACTATCGATGAAACAGCTATGACACGAAGTCAGTTACAGAAGGTCACAGCAAAATACGGAAAGATAGCAAATATTAAAGGCGTTCGTTGCTCAACTCACACGTTAAGACATACATTCGCCAAATTATCTGTTATGAATGGGGCCGGAGTATTTGAGTTACAAAAGATACTAGGACACTCTTCAATGGAAATGGTTCGTGTCTATGTAAACCTATTTAGTAGTGAAGTATCTGAGAAACATCGTCAGTTTTCACCGTTAAACAATTTATAAAACAAAAAAAAAGCGCAATGCACGGATAAACCGATACATCACACCTATCGCTAGGTATTATTTTATCGGAAAAAAGGACGTTTTGCAAGGCTTATTTGCCATGCGTTCGAAATCGAACATACATTCCCATTATAGATATGTACATTTCTGGACTAAAGAACTTATTTATATCTATGGGAGTATGTAAAACCGTGTATTTGCGCCTCAAATAAGGAGGAGAGCGCAAAAATGCACTATTTATCGGATTATCAGACGTTTGATAGCGTCCAAGAGCTAAATTATCACGTTAAGCAGCATACAAACGTACATAAATACGAAATGAACGATACACAGCGCAATATTTTACAATTTATCGCACAATACAGCGTTAAATTTGCCGGAGCAAGCCATTTAAAAATGGAAACTATCGCTAATGGAATCGGAAAGTCGCGGAGAACAATAGAGCGCGCTATACGTGTCCTTATCGAGTTAGGTATCATCGAGAAAATATCGACAACTCGCCGAATTACAGGCGGTAAAGGTGCGAATATTTATCGTATTTTACCGTTTAATGACGTATCGGAAATGTCGCATTGCTCCAATCGTGAAAACGTAAGCGAGCGTAAGGTTGTCCGACCGAAAACGAAAAAGGAAACCGACAATTTATTAAGCGATTATACATACATATTAGATACGGCACAGGCGACTAAGAACGCAATACCTGCGCCAATCTATTCCGCACTATCTCCGTTCTTTAACGGTGCTGATATTCGCAGATTAACCGGAATTATACTACGTGCAAAACGTAAGGATCAGCGTGTAGAGTCGTATCCCGACGAACTAAATACACTGATATTAGACGTTATAAGGCGATTTAAAGGCGGTCAAATATCGAATATAGACGGATACCTCTATACGAGTGTAAAACGCCTGTTTAAGCGTCTATATTGGGCGGAATTACATGCGGAAGTGTATGGAATTTGACGAAAAATATGCGACATGTCGACATGTCATTTCAAGCGGATAAGTTCATACGTATTTTTGATGAGGTTGGAAATTTGTGTACGTACACACATTTGGGATTACGTGCACTCTACGAAATAGCCACACTACCGCCCGAACAACGAGACCAACCGCACACAGACGCATTTACCGCATGTATTATCGATTGTATACGCCGATACAAACTCGGTTATATCGACAGCTTAGAATCCTACATATTCGCAAGTGTACGTAAACTAAGCAGACGTCTATATCTCGAGGAGGTGAAACCATGCGTCTAAAATACTGGCTGCAATGTAAATTATTCCGCAAACATCGATACTCATTTTATGACGATCGTTGCATCGTTTGTCGCCGAAAAAGTAACGGATAATTATGCCGGCCGGAAATGCGGGATTTTACGGAGTTTGACCGATTATGACTAGGTGCTAATACTTGGTATAACGGGATTTATGGCGATTATTTTCGATGGTTATTACGCCGGTATTTTCGAGGAATTATGATGCCGATAATTTCCGCATGGAGTGTGAATTACCAGGCACGAGGCGTTTGCGCGTGACCCCTCCGACATTTTGACGGAACTATAGGCGGACATATTCGGACACAATTTCGTTTATGCACGATTTTATGCATCGCCTATCTACTGGCAGGAAATGGTAAACGTTGATATGGCGGACTTTATCCGAATGTATATCGGAGAATTTCGTGGAGTGTACGATAAATGTGCGCTAATGTAGGCGTGACAATGGATGAGCGCGTTGGTGAACGTAACATAACGTGATTTTGTTACATTCGGTATTCATCGAAATGTATAAAAATAAGGGCGGATAGGCGCTAAAATAGGGGCGTACTAGGGGGCGCGGGGAGGGTAACTTGGTACAGCCACCTCCTGGCGGTTCTCAAATCCGCATATCAAAATTTCACTTTGACATTTCCATAAAAAAAAGAACATCGACTTTAAATGTCAATGCTCTCGTATGCTTCGGCGATTTCATCCGCGGTAACTCCGATATATTTTAATGTCTCACGCTCCGAACTATGCGCCAATATAGCCATGATACGCGTGATATTTACGCCATTCTCGTATAGTCTATATCCGAATGTTTTGCGGAGAGTGTGCGTCCCAATGTTCCCGATCTTTTCCGTAAGTCCTGCGCGTTCTACGGCTCCGTTAAGTATTCGGTATGCCTGGATGCGAGTAATTGGTTTATTTTCGCCTTTTCTTGATTTAAATATGTAATCATCGTCTTTCCCCTCTAATATGGTTAATTCCCGTTTTACAGAGGAGCTAAACGTTATGGTACGTTTCTTTTTGCGTTTAGCCTCCGTTAGTACTAGCGAATCCTTTCCGCGTAAATCTCCTACCTTTAGCGTTAGTAAATCGCTTATACGCAATCCGAACGCCGTCCCTAATGTTAATAGTAGCCGGTCGCGTCCGTGTAATGCGTTTTTAATCTTGTTAAAGTCGCGCTTTGATTTAATTGGATATACTTCGTTTCCCATGAATGTATCACTCCATTTATTTTTGTTACATTCATTGTATTACGAAAAAGCGTAACAAGTCAATGTTATTTTAATTACTTTTTTCTATTGTCTCCTTGATTACTAATAATTTCGTAATATCTGTTATTTCAAGGGCTTCAGCTATCTTAATTAAATGCTCTTTATTAATGGATCTTCGTTGATTATTTATTAGCTCGCTAATAGCCGCCTTTCTTATGTTTGTCATTTCTGCTAACTGATTCTGACTTATGTTCCTTCTTTTTAATTCTTCTTTTAATACCACATCGATTGTTAGTTTCATAATATCTACCTCCTGTTTTTATATCTATATTACCACAAATCTAAAAAATATTTCCGTAAAATCGTAATTTTTCTCTTGACGTTACGAAAAAGCGGAATTATAATAAGGTTAATCGTTACGAAAAAACGTAACGGAATAAGTGAAAGGAGGTCATTATCGGTGATTAAACTACGTAACTTGTCATCGGCTATTGATAGTTACTTTATCGGAGAGCCGGGCGAAGTTGGTGCAAGTGATCGCGTTTGGTTTTACTCGGCAAGCGCAGCTCTACCGTTATCAGTAATTATATTCTTAATCGTAATCTAATCGGAGGTGAGCGATATGCAAGCGGCAAATACTGGCAAGCGTATCGAGGTAACAATGGACTTTGTTGAGGCGTCCATACTAACCGAGGTAATGCGGGCATATGTCCGGCAGAATCCTGACGCTATCGACGCCGATATTGTTCGCGAAATGAGTAACACGTTAAGCAATCCGCAAGTGAAAATACGCAAGTAAAAAGGAGGGAATCACGATGAGTGGAGTAGTTTGGTTCGATGGTGAGGATTACATTAAGCAAGTTATCGAAACCTATGACGCACTAAAGACGGACTCACGAAGAAACAGCCCGGAGGATAGCGCAGAATACGAACAGTGGGCGCTTGAATCGTATAACGCGGAGGTCGAGGTGATCGAGTCGTATCTTTATCAGCACCTACATCCGGCGCAACTACCACCGATATTTGACCGCATTATAAAGGAATACGATTACGACGTCGAGGAAATTGAAAATATGCGGAAGGAGTTGGAGAAATATGTCGCTGACTAAAAATGGCCGAAAGCTACAGGCGCTATTACAAGACGCTAGAAATATCGCAGTAAAGGAACGTGCAAGGCTTCGCCAAGATGTACGCAAGGCAGACCTAGCGGTTAGTGACATCTACCACGATATTGAGTATAGCCGCAATATCAGCTTTTTTAACAGCGGTCGCACCGTTAAAAGCCTGCAAGCTGCGCTAAAACATCGCCGTAAGATGAAGGACGAGCTATCGAACATTGAAGCGCTTATGGGCGCATTAGACCGGAACATACTTATCGAAAATGAGGAGGATTCACAATGATAAATGTAATGGAGAAAACTACTGATTATAAGGCGATAGCTGATCGCTACATACAGCTTATGAATGATGAACGTAACAACTTACCGGAAGGACACCCGCAACTAGAGGAATTATATCGAGAGCAATACGAGAATTGGGACGATATATTGAAGGCGTACTACTACGCTCACGTTCCGCCAGGAGTATTGCCGGAGTGGATGGAGAACGCAATCTTTACTATGGATTTGACCGTCGAAGAGTGGGACGAGGTTATCCGTTTCGTAATGGAGCAGGCAATAATACAAAACCCTATCGACGGCAATCGATAGAGCTTAAGGAAAACATTATTATGCGATTAATTATACGAAATATTCGACGCAAGGTCAACGCAATCGATGCGTTTTATATAGCGGCATTTACTGGATCGTTACTCTACTTGCTATTCGAAATGATAAACGCGTAATCGCGGCAACGGTTACGTAGTTTACACGACGCTGCCACGTCGGTAAATAATACCGAAAGCTCGCTCAGCTTAAAGCCTGCGAAAGGGACAATGTGGGGTTTATTAAATATAAATTGGACGGATAGCGTCACCTTTTCGGAGGTGGCGCCTTAATCTAAGTAACATTTAGTCCGGTAAAAACTACCGGAAGAATAATCTGTATCAGTGATTAAAAATGAGCTGTACCTATGTAAAAATATTCCAATTATGGTAATTAGGCATACTGTAAAAAATTTACAGTACTATCGAAAAGCAAAAAACTTATGGTACTTTGTAATCATTTTTAGCGATAATTATTATTGATATTCACAAATTGTTCACAAACAGTAGGACTTTTGTCATTTTTTCTCCTAAAATATGGAATTTCCAATTTGCTATTAGTGAGGGGGTATTTTTTGAAATTCAAAAAGGGGGTGGAATGTTCATTTTTGGGTTTAATCTAAAATCAAAACTCAATAAATGCATTTTAAGGGGTCTGTGAGCGCGTTTAAGGGGATTTTAGGGTCGTAGTAGCTTAGGTGGGTAAAAGTCCATCAGAAGTACCTCTACGTGCTTATTTTAGTGTTGCAATAAAATACTATAACAGTTCTCTCTTTTTTCTTGTTTTTTAGTAGTACAGATTTCAGCACTATTATTCTATTTTATTATAAGCGAAGGGAGTTGAAAAGTAAAGCATTAATTAGTGTTTCCTAGAAATTAATAAAATATAACAATTGAGGAGTGGAAAGTTTGGAAAAGTTTAAATGTATTTTAAGTTTACGAGTAGCAAACGACCTAGTAGCAAAGGGGTATCAATTAGTTCATATCGAACCGTCTCATAAGAGACCTGGAATGTTGGTGTTTGTTTTCCGAAACAACCAGGACTTAGAAAAGGAATTAACTAATTACCGTTCTAGCACAACTTTATAAAGAGGAGGGGTTAAATGGAGCAGCCAAATAAGCAACTTATTAAAAAGATTAATGAGTTGTACATTCAAACGAGATATAAGTATCTAGTCCAGTTTAAAGATGGAAAATATGTCACTCTTACGCACAACAACAAAAATAAGGTGACAAAACTAAACGATAGTATGTTACGAACGCATCTAAAAGGTGATATCACATACGGAATTTTCTCGGGAGGGCATTTTAATAAGTTTATAACTTTCGATGTCGATTGCAAGGAGAATCCAACCGCGCGATGGGCAACGTTAAAACTTGTTAATGTTATCGTAGAAGATTTCGGAATAAAACGTTCTGATATACACGTTAGTTTTAGCGGGAGTAAAGGGTATCACATTGATATCTTTTTCGATAAGCCGATCCTTGTTACGGACTTAATGTCGTTCTATAAGAGCGTAATTGCTACTGTTGGCGAAATCCCAGACGGTCAGATTGAATTTAGGGCGACTAGTACACAAGGAGTTAAGCTACCTCTAGGCGTTCATCAAAAGACCGGTAATCGTTGTTGGTTTGTCGATAATCAAACATTGGAACCTATCGAAAATTACGACTACCTACTCGAAGTCGAGCCGATTTCCGCCGAGATAATTACCGAAAATGACTTCGGACTAACAGACGAGCAAGTTTCCGAGTTTGAAAGAGTCGCGGCTAGTACGGATATTACCGTTAACGCGGTTGATTTATCGCAAGCATTGCAAAACGCTGCGCAAATAATCGAAACGGGCAGATTGATACAAAGTGGAACGAGGCATAAGACTACGTTTACACTTGCTTGTTTCGGTAATACGCAGGGGTGGGACGAGGCTGAAACGGTATCTGTCATTATGGATATTCTACTAGCCACACCTCGCGAATATTTTTCGGAAGGGAGTACACCGGATTATTGGCAAAAAGAGGCTGAACGACTTGTATCCTATGTCTTTGAAAAGGATATATCAATTACCAGCTCGGACAAGCCTCTAGTAATCTATAAATCTGAAATTCTAGCGGTGCTAAGTTGCGGTACCTTCCGCCAAAAACAGTTAGCCTACGCCATGCTAATTACAAGTAAACGGTATGGCGACATATTCTATTTGACGATCGGTACGGCGATGAAAATGATTGGTACAACGAGTCGAACGACTGTAACTAGCGCAGTGAAAAAGCTTATAGAGGTCGGATTTATTAAGTATCATCGAAAAGCTGAAGTCGATAGAGCGCGTAGTTTGGAAATCGGGCAAGTTCGATATAAGCCTAACAAATACCGTCTAGCTATCGAAAAGCCTACAGAAGGAGAAAACTCGGTCGAAGTAAACGCAGACCACGACATTATTGAGGTGGCTTTAATGCTTTGCGATATTAGCGAAATTAGAAAACACGTTAAACGACGCGAATTTGATAACCGTTGGAAGCCGCGTGTCAGCTAAACCCTTGCCTAACGGCTATCTCTTTTATCCATTCCCATATAAATAAGTTCTTTAGTCCAGAAATGTACACTTCCAATTAAACTGCTAAAGGAGTCAATATAAATGATAAATTATAAAGACCCAGGAACCGGGGCAATAGAATTCACTAAGAGGTATACAGAAGGATGCACTAGCGACGAAGCACTATCTGTCATCCAAAAACTATTAAGAGGGGAATTACACGACTCGACCGATAAACGCGTTAAACGATGCAACTACTGCGGTTACTACTGGCGAGACGATAGTTTACGCAACACTAGGCGAACTTGTAGCGAAGAATGTAAGCGAGGTATTAAAACGTTACAAAGACGCCAACAGAGGGCAGATAAGGAGCTATTAAATCCGAAGCCACGGAAACACAAGTTAATGGACGATTATTATTATTGGTACGAATATCCTTTTTGGGTTAATGAGTATTCCATGATAAAGGTCGGAGAACGATTTGAAGTACCATGGAGTTCTGAAAAAATGTCAATTATCGAGGCGAAACAGAGCATCTATGGAAAAGGAAATAGGAAGATACCTGCGAGGGTGATAGATTATCACGGGGACAAGCAAAACAAGTTTTAAGTGGCGACAAAAATATAGGTATAGAGGGATAGATAACTTAGCGCTGGTTATTTATCTCGTAGGTCGGCATGCCAAAACGTCGATAGCTTCGACGAAAAATTATTTTTACCCTATTGGTAATATTTTTCAATAATTATAAATAAGGAGGAGGAAATTTGCATATCATGGACGGAAAAAAACTCAGAGAGGTACGTTTTACTCTTGGACTAACGCAAAAAGAATTTGCCGATCGTATAGGTCTCCAACAGTCTTATATCTCACTAATGGAAACGGGCGCAAAACTAGTAAGTGATAAAACGGAATTTAAGGTTAAGAGATTACTTAACCAATAAAACGACTAAATTATAGGGGGATTTAGAATGGAAGAATGGTTAACTAAAAGAGCAGAATTAGAAAGGGAATTGCTTAAAGCTAAGCAGACGGTAATAGAATACGAAGGGGCATCATCACCTCACACTCGTACGGTAACCGATTCGGACTATCGCCAAGCTAAACGCGATGTAATCACGTTATACACTGAAATCCAAAACGGCGACCATGAGGCGAGCAGACCTGCGGACAAGTTTGCGGGACTTAGCGCGGACGAGTTGCGGAAGTTACGCGAAGAAAAAGCCGAGGCATATAGAGGCGGAGCCGGTAGCACTAGGGATGCGGCGGAAATCTTACGCATTGATACGTTACTACAAGCTATGGAAACCGAGGAAGGAGCGGAAACGGTGTGAGATATACGTTATACCTATCTGTCGCAACCGATGACAAGCGCTCGGTATATTCTTACACGTTAACGAATTTCGAAAAAGAAATCGCTAGTGGAACTTTTGTCACGAAAGGTAAACGCAGATTTGACGAAGTGTACTGCGGTCACGTGGCAGTACAACGCGCTTTACGTAGAGCAGCGAAAGTTGAGGGCGTTATCCAACTTACAATTGTACTCGACCATGAGTTAGTTAATACGATCGGATTTGAGTTAGGTAACGTTAATCCATCTCTTTATCCGACGTTGTGCCGTACATCACAGCGGATAATGAAGCGCTTTGCAAAGTGTGACCTCGCCGCAATGGAATTAGAGGATAATATGGAACCGTTTGAGGCGGCAACTTGTGACGAGGCATTAGATTCTTTAGAGTATTATCGCACGGTTAAAGGGCGTTGGCAATTACTAAAAGATACGATTCTAGGTAGTAAAAATATAATAAGATAGGAGATTGATAGAATGGAAATGTCAAAACAGTTAGAGCAGTTAGTAGCGGACTACAAAAAAGAAGATAAGGCAGCCGTGGAGCGCAGCCAAAAAACGGCGGAACAAGTGGCGGAATATACCGAGAAGTTAGCGGAAGCAAGAGCAAAACTCAAAAGGGCGATTGACGCGTCCCTCGAAAACTTAACGGAGGAGAACGCACAAGCCGAGCATGAATTGCGCAAGGAAGTGACGGAACTTGAATTAAAGCTAAAAGGTGCGGAAGATAGAAAAGCGAGGGCCTTTAGTTTTAATGGATCACGAAAACAGGCGTTATCCAAACAAGCGGTGGAATTAGCTAAAAAAGAGGCGCAAGAGTATTATCATAACAACCAACCTAAAGCGGCACAAAAGGTAGCCGATGCAAAAGCTGCTTATCTTGGTGCGTTGGCAGACTACTATAAGCTAGGCGAGGAAGCTAAGAATCTGCAAAAGTCCGTAGCTGACCAGGTCGGCTTTAACATGCAAAATTTAGACTTTATACACACATCCGCATTACATCCGTTTTACTTTGGTGGAAGCAAGCAACTGTATGGGGTAACGGAGCGTGAGGTCTTATCCGCAATTAACAACGGGATTATCCGTAAAAACTCTGTAGAAGACGGAAACGAAAGAGAATAAACAAAGTAAGGCGCCTTAACTGGCGTCTTTTTAATTGGAGAGGGACTAAATGTCAAACGAGATATGGAAACAGGAAAAAGGTTGGTTAGCAGGGTACACGGAAGATCGTGACCTTATACGTAGGATTAAGCGGTATAAGAAGGACTGGGCGATACAAGCCGATTATTTTAAACACGGAAAGTTGAAAGCCGTACAATTTCGTATTCCGATAATCCAACGCCGTTCCGCAGAGCGTATGTTTGGCGTGAAAGCATCGGAGTAAAAAATCGTTAAAATAACGCGATTTAAGGCGCTTTATTTCGTTTAGGTACAAATACTAGCGGAACTAAAAACATACGCCTTAAATCGCCTAAATTATTACTGGATTTGTTAAATACACCTATTTTTGAAAGGAGTTGGTCGGAGGAATGGATAGGACAGTTAAAAAGAGAAAAAGAAAGCCTGGAAGAAATTTCCGGGCAACCTATTCGATTGAATTGTTAGTAAGTAACGATACAAAAGAGCGCTTATTTAAAATCAAAGGAGCGGATTAAATGTATTGTATCTACAAAGAAAATCAACATTGGGGAGCTCACGCTACAAACGTTCGTCTTATGAAGGAAGATAAGGACGGTAATACCTCGGAGTTTCTTGACGATGAAGTCACGTTGTATCTGGACGAACCAAGTAAATATTACACGTTAAAATGCGGGGATTCGATTATATCGCGAGGGTACTACGAGAACATTTTTAAAACGTTATCAGAATCGAACAAATGCGATTTTAAAGATCCGGATACCGTTGTTATTAACGGTCTATCAATGCCATACGAAGATTACGACAAGCGATATAACTCACCGCTAAGAAAATTCAAGTTAACGTCAGTTAGATTAGATGATTGTATAGGCGTTGGCATAATGGAGTATGCAGGTCGATATACTTACGCAATACATTCGTTATATTTTCCGGAGAAATTATCGCACAAGGATACCTTTGCGGAGATTATGAAATATCTGGAAAGCGTATTGCCGAAAGATGGTTATTATTTGCTTAGGCTAAATGATATACAACGTAAGTACGAATGGAGCGCGCCGTATTACGGTAGGTACACATTTCGGAGCGATAAGGATAAAAACAACGCATTTCAAGATGTTAAAAAGCTCGCTCAAGACGCAATTGATCGAAAAGGCTCGATAAGTGAAGAGTTTACCGATGGTATTAAAACACATGATTAAAAGGAGAGGGATTGAATGGCAAAATTAAGCGAAAAACAAATAGCTGCAATCGAATACCTTGCGTTACCTAAACTCGGTGGTAAAACATACGAACAAATCGCTGAGGAGGTAGGGGTATCCGATAGGACACTCCGGAACTGGCGGAACGACGACACGTTTGTGGCCGAGTTGAATAAAAAGATAGTCCGTAACACACAAGAACGATTGCCCGAAGTGTTTGCGGCTGCTATCGATGGAGTAATTAAAGAAAAAAATGCGGCGATGTTTAGGACTATAATACAAGCCCACGGACTATTGACGGAAAAACACGAAGTATCATCTACGTCAAATAGCGGTACGTCATCGGACATTGACGAGATGAAGGCGGAGTTAGCCGAGTTCAGGAAAAGAGGTAATTAATATGGCGTTCTTTTTATACTCTAAGGCAACTGCAGGGGGAGGAGCAATCGTTAAATCTACGCAAGGCGGTGGCGGGACGACTCGCTCTACGTCTAGTGGCGGTGGTAGTACGCAGACAAGCTCTAGCGGAGGTGGGACTTCACGAAGTACGCAAAGTGGCGGAGGTAGCGCCCAAACATCGAGTGCTGGCGGAGACCATAGGCACTTAATGTTTGTCGATCAAGGGCAAGGCGGTAGTTCTCCTACGAGAATGTATACTGGATTTGGTAGTTCAGTTTTTTATAATATCATGGCTTCTGGTAGTGGGAATATTTATACTGCTGGGTCAAGCGGTAATCATAGCCACAACGTAACAATTCCCGCACATTCGCACGAATTTAGTACACCGAACCATACGCATAATGTATCAATACCGAGTCATACGCATGATGTTACTATACCGAGTCATACGCACGAGTTCAGTCTGCCCGACCATACGCACGAGGTGAAGCACGAGATTAATGAGGTAGGCACCTTGCCTAGTGCCGTAGAGATAAGGGTAGATGGTAACTTAGTCCCGTACTCAAATTTACAAGCAGACCGTTTAAATTTAATTCCCTACTTAGCAAAGGATTCTGATGGGAAAGTATCAAGAGGTCGTCATGAGGTAACAATTAGACCTAATGATTTGGCTAGGATTGAAGCTGATGTCATGCTACGTGTATTCATACAGAGTCACTTAGGAGGAGTCTACTGATGACGCTACTTGCGGCGTTTGCAACCGACCAATTTACGGTATTTGTGGGGGATAAGAGGCGAACTAATGTAGAAGATTACAACGAGTATTATGACGATATGCGAAAGGTTTTTAAAATTAACGATCGTGTAATCGTAGGGTTTAGCGGCGATTTTGAAGTTACATTGGACTGTTTGAGATATATAGTACAATTACCGATACTAGACTTTGATGTGACAAGGGTTGCGCATGAACTTAAAATCTATTTAGCTGAAAAACAGAAAATGGATAATGAGCTTCAACAGACAGTAATTTTGAGCGGGATAGATAGCTCGGAAAACGTAGCTATAATAACCATGAATCACGATAATAGCTTTGAATTATCGGAAGTTATTCCGGACGAAGGTCACTTCAATTGGCAGTTAGCATTAGCAGACATTAATCCTCATGAATTTATATCGGAATCAATAAACACGATAATTGAATCGGATAGCGAATTAGACTTGAATAGGGTTATAGAGTTGGCAAAAGATACAGTAAGTTACGTTAGCAAAGATGACAGGTTTGTTAGTGACAACTTTGATATTGAGTATTTAGTTAAATTTTAATTAGGAGGTATGTCATAAATGATAAAGTTACATGTGACAACGCATAGCGGGGATGACGACATTATCGAAGTAGACGTGTATGACGCAAAGGGATTAGAAGAAAAACGGAATAACAACGAGATAGAGAGTATCACTATTGGGAATATTAGCTACTCAAGGATTGATCTTAAAACCGTAAAACCTATTAAGGAAGAACTCGCTGAATTGGAAGATAATTAAAGAGTATAAAGGGGAGTGTAAGGCTCCCTTTCACTCTTTTTCGTTATCTAAGGCATAGTATAGCTCGTCTACTTTACAATTAAACTTTTTAGCCAGTACCCATAAAGTCTTTACGCCTGGAAACGATTTACTATTCGCCCATTTCGATACAGTTTCTCGACTAACCCCTAATTCCTCCGCAAGCCTTTCGTTTGTGTACCCACTTCGTACGATCCATTCTTTTATTCTACTTTTCAATTCCATTTTTAATCACCTATGTACTTATTCGACAACTATTCCATAAAACCTTTTGAATTATTACTTCACATTTTTGTATTTAAAATTCACATAGACACGCATTATTTACAAAATAACTAATAAAGTAATAACGTAAGCAATTACTTAAATAACTACTTCGGCAAATCTATAAAAGTAATCGTTCTACTAAACAATGGAATAAAGCGATTGTAACTTTTGTTTAAAGTAAAGCGATAGCTGAGCGGGCAAGAGGGGGAGCAGCGAGGGGGATTAATAAAATTCAGAATTAATAAAATTCAGAATATTTAAGGAGGGTAAAAATGGGCGCACTAGCATCATGGGGATTACTAACAATGAGCGCAGTAGGACTATTGTCGTTAGCAATGGCAAGATTTGAAAGTGAGATTTTATCGGTAATAGGTTATCTGATTATGATAGCTCTTATTGCCGGTGGTTTGTGGTATGTAACCAATACAATTTCTATTACTTTCTTTTAGGAGGGACATCATGATTATAGAGATGGCTTGGGCGACATTTATAGGTTCCATTGTCTATGGTTCGGCACCTTACGTATATGAAGGTATGCGGAAATCCGCTCAAAAGTCTAAATTAAGAAAGGCGTTTCTAAACGGGGAGCTATATCTCAAACGGAAGGACGAAAAAGTAAAAATTAAGCCGAATATCCTTAAAACAAGGATAACCGACGATAAAATGACGTTTGTATTCTCGATACCTAAAGGCGTTAATCCCGATAGGTTTATCGAAAAAAGCTACGTGTTAAAACAATACTTTAACGACTATATCGACCTAAAAGTCGAAAGTAAACGCGGTATATTGAACGTATATCCGAAAGGACTTCCGAAAGAATTTACGTATAAATTCGAGGATATCGACACAACTAAGCATAAACTTCCGATAGTTTGCGGAATGAATCTCGCCGGTAAAATGTTTACTTACGATATGGTAACACATCCTCACTTACTAATCGCGGGAGAAACTGGCAGCGGTAAGTCTAGTATCGTGCGTAGTATTTTAACAACGGTTATTAAGTCTCGCAGTCCGAAACAAGTACGACTTATTTTAGCGGATATGAAAAGGTCGGAGTTTTTTACCTTTAAGAATCTTGAACACGTAGAGGGCGTTTACCATTCGGCGGAGGAACTGCGACCGGTACTAGCGAAAGTTAAGCGAGAGATGATTAAACGCGGTAATCTACTCGATGAACACGAGGTAACGTCTATCGACGAGATAGACAAGAAACCGCCGTATCTTATCGTGTGTATTGACGAGGTTGTTCTACTGAAAAAAGAGACGGATATTATGGACGTATTAGAAGAAATATCAAGTATAGGGCGGTCATTGGGTGTATTTCTCATTTTATCCATGCAACGCCCCGATAGTAATTTACTAGACGGTAAGCTAAAGGTAAATTTAACCGTTCGTATGGGATTCAAAACGGCTGACGCAATCAATTCGAAAATTATCGGTACACCAGGAGCGGAAAAGTTAGAAACGCCTGGACGGATGATATTACGAATAAATTCCGATTACCAACAAATACAGGCGCCTTGGTTAGCTGCGGATAAAGCTCGGAAACTACTATCGCCGTATAAACAGTCTACGAGTAATGTCGTTCCGCTACGCAAAGAAACCGATACTAAAGAGGATATATGGGGAGTGCTAACCGATGATGAAACGTGACCTATCGATAATAAAGGACTTAGAGAGGTTCCGCGTCATGAGTCGGAATGATGTAGCCGATATACATTTCGCTAACCTAAAAAATCCGATCACTAACGCCAATATCGTACTAAAACGATTAGCACGCGACGGACAAATCGAGGTAGGCACCGACTTCCGACCTTACGTATATTTTCCGCATGGTTCGAAAATGAAAAGAACGAGTACCAAAATACCGCATTACCTCGAACTAGTTAACGTCTATAAACAGTTAAAGAAGTACGCTGAACCTCGTATATTTACGGTTGAAGTTCGATATGCGAAAGGTTTATGCGAACCCGACATATTTACGATATTTAAAGGGACTCCGTTCTATATCGAGCTACAACGGAATACCTACTCGCAAGCCGTGATGGATAAGAAGATAAAACGGTATGAAGCGCTCTATTATTCCGGTACTATCGACAAGGAGACGTGGCAGCAGTCGCGGAAGGTGTTTCCGTATATCATAATGATTAGCGATACAAGATACGAAATAAACTCCGATGTATTACGAGTATTCCAAGTACCGAGTATTCACGATTTTATGCGGACTATGGCGGGAGATAAACGGGAGCCGCAGAAAGTAATAACGAAAAGGCTTGTCTAATCGGGTGAGCTTCGGTATAATGGCGTATAAAGGAAAGAGTCGTGCGCTAGTTTTTCCGAAATATATCCGTTAAAATGAACGGTACCACCCTACGCGATTAGATTCGAGTCATTTAACGACTCAAAATCGTGTTCCTTCGGGAGTGTCGGTTCGACCCCGACCACCGGTACTTTTATGTCTTTTTAGATGAATTTAAGAAAAAGTGTAATACTCATGAATATTGATATATCAATGTTTGTGAGTATTTTACTTTTATTTAGAAGTCGATAGGAATAGATAGGAATTTATTTTTTTCTACACATTTTCTACACAATCATATCTTCGAATACTTTTAGAGTTTCTTTTTCATCTTCTTCTCTCATTTCATCCAAAATATGTGCATAGGTCTTCCAAGTTGTTTCTAAATCTTTGTGTCCAAGCCGTTCACTAACATAGTTTATCGATACCTTTTTATATAATAATACACTTGCGTGTGTATGTCTATCCATGCATTGTAATTGGTTCTATTTTTAAATCAGTAAGTACATTTCTGAGAAGTTTATTTGCATTAGTATTACTAATAACCTTATATTTTGATGAAGGGCTGTAGAACACCAGTTGATGTATATTAGTAGGTGTCGTTTGAAATAATTCATCAAA
Source organism: Ornithinibacillus sp. FSL M8-0202 (assembly GCF_037975285.1). Lineage (GTDB taxonomy): Bacteria > Bacillota > Bacilli > Bacillales > Amphibacillaceae > Ornithinibacillus > Ornithinibacillus massiliensis. Next base: position 998,467 of record NZ_CP150248.1, on the reverse strand, counting down.
TGCTTTCATGACCGATTTGTTAACTTTAAAACTTCTAATAGATTCCTCGTTTTTGGTTGGTCCGAATCCTCTTGGTGATCTTGCCATATAGCCCCATGTTTTATCGATGTTTATTTTGTTTGTTTTAAAATTAAAGTCTTTTCGTGTTAACCCCACTAATTCTCCAAAACGCAATCCCGTCGTTAATCCAAGAAGTAATAGATAGTAACCTAGACCTTTATCCAGTCTATTAAATAATTCATTTAATAGCTTTTGGCTTTCCTCAAAATTTAGATGTTTTTCCTTTGGCTTTTTTGAAGGTGTTGAGAATGTTATTTGTATTTTTCTAGTAAAGTCTAAATGAATGACCCCGTCTTCGATTGCATCTTTAACACAGGATCTTATATGTCCATTTGTTTTCTCTACAGTTTCCTTTGCTCTAGTTGCTCCAAATTCATTGATAAATAATTGGTAGTCACGACGCCTAATATCTTGAATAGGTTTTGAATTGAAATGTTCCCTTATAGCATTTAAAGTATATAGATAATGCTTCATAGTAGTATCTGATATATTAGTTTTATATAATTTAACCCATCCCTCGAAATATTCATCAAAGGGAATTGGAGTTAAATTGTTTGCTAATCCCTTTTTTAATCTAGATTCAATTTCAATTGCTTCTGCTTTAGCTTCTGCTTTAGTCCTAAATCCCCCTTTCCTTATTGGAGAATATTTTCCATTTACCATTCTACTTATACTATACTGCCATGTTTTTCCTCTTTTTTCGAAACTTGCCATAAGATCCCTCCATAAATTATTTTGACAACATTATAGCATTGTTCAAAAGTGAAGAAATGTCTCTTCTCCAAACTTTTTAAAAACTAGATATGCTAGTTGAATATCTACTAATGCTGTTTACAAGAGTATGTTAATTATATTGATCGTGAGGAAGCTAAGGTAGAAAGAGTTGTCAAATTAAACCGTGATTCAGATGAGAATGAATTTAGTTTTTTTCAACGCTACATGGAGTATATGGAGGATGATATAAAGCGGGGTTCTCTATTTAGTAATGAAATAAATGAATTAAATGATATACAGAAATCTCAAATCAAAAAGAACTTTACACTAGCTCAAACAAATGGCTCACCAATGTGGCAGGATGTTGTTAGTTTTGATAATAGTTGGCTAGAAGAAGTGGGACTTTATAATTCTAAAACAAAACAGTTAGATGAGGATAAAGTAAAAAACGTTATTAGAGAGTCTGTGAGCACTCTGTTAAAATCTGAAAACATGTTGGACTCAGCAATTTGGACAGCGTCCATTCACTACAATACGGATAATATTCATGTTCATATTGCAATTGTGGAGCCATTTCCTACAAGAGAAAAGAAGAGATTTTTTGATATAGAAAAGCAAGAGTGGATAGAACAATATCGAGCCAAAAGAAAGCAAGGGTCAATAGATAAAATGAAATCAAAAGTTGCAAATTTAATACTTGATAGAAGTCAAGATTACAATAAAATTGATGAATTAATTCGAGGTACTGTACATCAGAAAAAGAGTCAGGAAATAAGCATATTGTCTAATAAAAGAATGGAAAAACTATTTTATCAATCCATATCCTTATTACCAAGCGATATTCGACAATGGAAATATGGTTATCAATCTACTAATCAAGCAAAACCTTATATTGATGAAATAGTGGATATTTATTTAGAAACTTATCATAAAGAGGAAATGGAAAAACTAAATGAACTATTAGATGAACAAGTTTCTATTTCGGAGAGGTTGTTCGGGACGAATAGCAACCATGAAAAGTATAAGGAAACGAAGTTAAGTGATTTACGTAGGAGAATGGGGAATGCGGTTCTAACTGAAATGAGAGAATATGTAAAACAAAGCAGAAGTAGTGTAGGAAAACAAAAAGATACTGATTTTAAAACTTTGAATAGGTTTCAAGTTTGGAATCCAAATCATAGAGTCAGTTTACATTATTATATGATTCGTTTAACAAACAGCTTAAGAAAAACTTACCATGAATATAAAAAAGATCGAAACTTTGAAGAGTATGATCGAATGATGGAAAAATAATTGAAATTTAGTCTCAATTTACAAAAGCGCTTTAAGTAGAAGGCTTTTTTTATATTAAGGAGAGAAATTCATGAATATACTCATAGAAAATAATAAATTGGTTGTAATTTTCTTGTTTGTATTAATTTTGTTAGTTTGGTTAACCCCACTTATTATTAAGTGGATCAAACAAAAAAGACATAGTAGATTAATGATTCGTTCAGGGATAAAAGATATTGATAAAATGAATGGATATGAGTTCGAAGAATACTTAAAGGCATTATTTAAAAAGTTAGGATATCGCCCGAGAGTAACGAAAAAATCTGGTGACTTTGGGGCAGATTTAATATTGGTTGGAAAGAATAAAATCGTAGTTCAAGCAAAAAGATATGGTTATATGCATAAAGTAAGTTTAGATGCAATTCGGGAAGTTTATGCTTCACAAGCTTACTACTCGGCAAATGAAGCATGGGTAATTACTAATTCAGTATTTACTAAGCAAGCTAGAGAATTAGCTAAAGCATGTAATGTAAAGTTGCTAGACCGTCTCGAATTGCAAAAGTTTATTTTGAAGGTGAATCCAGATCAAAGGGCTAGCGAATTTATAACTAGAAGTTTAAAAAAATAATGTTATGATGATATTTCAATAGGAAGACTTTCGAAACCTATTAATTTAAGTGAATTTCACCTAAATTATAATAGGTATCGAATTAAAATTATAGGATAAATTTCACAATATTATTATGATATGATTTACGTGTTAATGAATTCATAGAATTTAATTATTTCTTAGGATTTTTATTAGTAAACTTATATTCTTGTTCTAGGTCCCAAATTATGATGGACTCATTTTTTATTAATATAGTATTTTTACATTTTTGTTTGGAAGGGTGGTCTCCTATTAGAAAATAACCGTTAAAAGTTCTATGTAATAAATAATAATCTTTAACTTCTTCAAGAGGTTCATAATTGTTTAGAACTAGCTTATTAATCCTAATATTAGGAGTTAGTAAATAATTAAAAGATAAGTAAGTAGGTAAAAAGAAAATTATTGAAAGTAATATAATTGCAATTGTTCCATTAACATAAGTATAAATCATCATAGGTTCTTCTAGAGAGTATAGTTGAAAATAAATTAAGCTTATAATAAATATAGAAACATAGGTCATTAGCATAGTTGTAATTAAAAGAAAATAAAACAAAAATCTCTTTTTTAGAAAGTCCATAATCCTTTTAAGAAAGGTTCTTTCTTTTTGATAAACTTTAATTTTATGAAAATCTTTAGGCAACCGCCATAAAAAAATAAGTGATATAGCTAAATAAACAAATAACGTTAAAAAAAGAAAGTTGGGATTTATTTCTAGTAGGAAATCAAATATTACATTATCTGGTGACAATTGTAATAGTATTGGTATAAGTATAAAAAGCGTAATAAATATAAGGGTTCGATAAAAAAATTCGAATTCCTTACTTGTGATTTTCTTTTCCGCAGTATTGGACTGAAAGAAAGTAATAAAGCTTGGTCTAAGAATAAATGTACCCAATATTGTGGCTAAACTAGCTAATGTAACAAATAATATATTTCCATTACTTAAAATATCAGTTAAAGATTTTATCATAATTCCTTCTAACCACTTACTTTTTAGTTACTAAGTTTTTATATTCCCAGTGAATCGTAACTGTTTATTATTTGTTGTCAGGATATGTCCCTCCTTTTCATTATATAGTATCGGCTTAATAATGAATTATGTTACTTCTTAAAGTGAATACTATAATAATAGTTGGAGCAAAAACAAAGTCCGTCAATCCTATTTTGTCTATCAGTTCATTTTAATAAATCAATGTTTGCAAAACACTTATAACCGAATTGTAGTGATGTTGTGACAGTTAAGTAAAATGGAACATTAATTGCTATAATAACTGACACACTTTACGGGAAATTTTTAATCCATTATTGTGATTATGGTCTTTAAAAAAGACATCTGTTTTTTTTCTTTGTTCTGATATTATAATACGGTGAGGGTAAAGACAAAGAGCCTAAATAAACATTATAATTAATAAAATAATGTATATTTAGGCTGTTCTTTGATATTGGAGTTATTAAACTGACGCACTATTAAATGGAATAAGAAGTTTATTTACAAAGGGGAGATGAATGATATAGGAAAAAACTGATTAGCCTTCTTAGAAATGGCTATTGTTTCTGTTTAAGTTTATTTATGACCTCGTTAATATTTATTCCAATCCCCATAACATTTGGCTTCAACTCAAGGATATCAGTAGGTGATCCTTCGACACTCTTTTTTATTTCCTCAACAGATTCAGATATTTTTTCCATTGGTTCAAACAATCTTTGTTCAGCATTCGTTATTAGTGTTTCAAACAGTTTTTTATATTCCTGTAACTTATCATTACTAGAACGTTTTCCGATAATAATTCCTTCAATCCTTGCGATATCAATATTATTGGGAATTAGCCATTTAGCTCTACTTATATATTCTTCGGCTTTATCAAGATTGTCTAATTCAATGTATGTTATGCTAAGGATTTCATATATTGTAGATATCGTATTAATTTGAGATTCCGCATTACGATCAATTATTTTACCTAACCTTACTTTGTGAACCCTTTCCTTAAAATGCTCCCAGTCTATTCCAGACAAAGACAAAAATTCATTAGCTACTTCAATGACTTTCTCGTACTGATTTAATTTTGAATATGCGATTGTTAAACCAAAGTAATTAAACTCATGAAAGCTGTCATTAATATATCCATCCTCATTAATGTCTAATAAATCTAAGGATTGTTTATAGAAATATATACTTCCCTCATAATCCTTCATTGATCGTAATAAATCACCCATATATCTATTTGTTAATGCACTTGTTTCACTTAAAAATAATGATTTCTTGAGATTACTTAATGCCTCCTCTTTATTTCCTATAAAATGGTAGCTTTGCCCTAATAAACGGTATAATTCGGGGCTTTGGTATTTTTCAATGGATTCTGTTAATACTTTTACTGATTTACTGTATTCTCTTAGAAAATGATATGTTTCAGCTAAATAATAATAATCTTCTAAAGTCTCACATTTCATATTTTCAAGAAAGGCTTTTCTTTTGGGAAATATATGATCTTCATTATCAGTAAAGATAAACTTTCCATTATTGTAAATTAGCACATTATCCCAGACATCTAATTTCACTTTAATCCAGTTAGAAATCTGAAATAATGTGCCGACTTTTTCACTTTAATTCAGTTTTGAAAATTAATATGCAAATTCTTTCAGACGCGCATTTGAAAGAAAATCCCCCTAAAAAGGGAGATTAAATGCAGGTATTAAATCCATTTGTAAAACACGTACCCTATACACTTCAAATAGGCTGAGTGTAAATGTGACTTCATTTTCAATCGTTATCAACCAGTCAGGGCTATCTTTCTCCATACAAGTTCTAAAATAACGATTCTGAATACGTATTTCAACTGACATTCCTTGTACTATTTCATAGGCTTGCTGACCAATCCATATATTCCATTCTTGCTTACCAAAATCAAAAAACATGATTCCACGACGCATCATAAACCACCCTCTTCGGCAGCCAGGCGAACAATTTCTTCATCTATTTGTTCTTTCTTCAGTTGCGCCCCATATAAAAGGCTATTGATAGTTAATGTATTAATAACTCGAGGCCATCCTTGGGACCGTAGAGCGATTGCCTCAAAGGCAGTTGCTGTGAAAATAGGCATTTTGGATCCTGCCATTTTCAAATGGTGATCAATATAGGCGGATACATCCTCTTTACTTAATGGCTGTAGTTGATACCTCATGATGACTCGTTGGGCTAATGGTCGATGGTGATTCAGATTCAGTCGCGTTTTTAAATGTGGCAAGCCCGCTAATATAAGGATAAAAGGATTCGTTGAATCCATCTGAAAGTTAAAAAGAATAGCTAGATCCTGTAAAAAGGCATCTTTTGCCATATGCATCTCATCTAGAATAAAGACAGGTGTAACCTTGCGTTCCTGATCCATTCGTTCAATTCCTTGTTGGATTTGGCGAAACAGATCCACTTTACGAAACTTCGGATCCTCCCCCAAACCGTAAGCCAATCCCCGATAAAAGTCCATCACGCCACCCGTAGACAATGGGAAGTAAACCACATGATATAATGCTGGGTTAAGGGACTCCTTAAATGACCGCAAAGTAAATGTCTTTCCAGCACCGGGATCGCCGATAACTAACCCAATCCCTTTGGATTTCCGTAAATATTCCAGTCCATTCAATGCCTCCTGATATCCTGCGGACGGGAAGGCTTCTGCTTGGTTCATATCTTTGGAAAATGGTGTTTTTGCTAGGGAATAAAATGATTTATACACGATTCATTTCCTCCCCCTGATCTGTTGTTTCCGATACGGCGAATGGCGATTGTCTTCGCTTAATATGAGCGTTGTCATGCATAGAGACTGGAACGGCTTCAACTACCTTCTTTCCATCCTTGAAAATATAGACAGCTTGTTCATCCATTCTAACTTCAATCTTTTGACCAATATAGTGAGAGGGTACCTCGTATAATTGTTTGTCCAACGTAATTGTACCATCCAATTTTACCTTTCTTTCTGCCCGTTTTAAGAAAATGGTATCTAAAATGGATAGGTCCTCTAAAAATGTGATATGATCTAGTTGGGAATGGAACACTTCGTGTGGTGTTTTCCCATCTAGAGAGGCATGTGGCTTTCGGTGGTAATCCTCCTCAAGCCACTGCCAAAAACGTTCATTTAATTCCTCTAGGGAATGAACCGGATCACTTTTTAACAGTGGATAAAAACGTGTTTGTATGGTTTTAAATAATCTCTCGATTTTCCCTTTGCTTTTAGGATCATAAGGCTGCGTGTGTGCTAATGTAATCCCTAATTGGGCACATGCATATTGCAGCGTATCAGACCGATAAATTTTGCCGTTATCCGCATAAATGATGGTCGGTTTCCCACGTCGTATCAACGCTTCCCTCGTCACTTCACGCAATCCATCGAATTTCTCGGAAGAGAAAAATTGTGCGTAAGGTACAAGCCTGGAACAGTCATCAATATATGCAATAAGAAACGTTTTCTTCGCTTTTCCATTGATTTGAATATATGGACCGTGTGACAAATCCGCCTGCCACAATACATTGACCTTATCGTGGGCAAATCGTTTCCGTTCTTTTTCTGGATGATAGCTCGTATGATATCTACCAGCTAACTTATGTTCTTTTAGGAGCCTATTGATGGTGGCGTATGAAACGTCGTGCTTTTGTATTTCCCCACGTTTAATCAGTTGGTCGTAAAAAACACTGACAGGCATATGGAGAAATTCCCTTCGTATTTCTAAAATATGATCCTTATCATCTGGCGATAGTCTTCTAGAATCCCCACGATCGGAACGCCTTTTTGGTTTCAAAGCATCAAAACCATTCCTACGGTAATGAAGAAGCCATTCTTGCATGGTTTTAGCTGCAACCTTCCGTTTCCCATAGTAAGGAACCTGGTGGATTTTCCCCTCCATTTCTTGAAAATATTCCTTTGGCTTCATTTGCCCATTCAAAAGTGGGGCAATCAAGCCATAACGAAATAAAGCAATTTCTTCCCGTGTTTTCTCATTCATGAATTTTTCCTCCTTTTTATAAGAAGGACAACCGGTTATCCATTGCTTTTATTCTACTTTTTTCATCAATAGTTTCATAGGCAAGACTTATGTGGGATTAATACTATTTTTTTATTACGAAAAATATGGTAAAATTAATTTGCCCATAAAGTATGATGATAAATGACCCCAGCTCCTTCGAAAGAAGGATGATTCTCCAAAATCAAGGATCATTTTCATATATTTTAGGGCTTCTTTTTTGAGTCTTTTTGAAAACCCCAATTGATGCCCTAAATCCACAAAAAAGCTATGTATCCAATGAAGCTGTTCATAAAAGCGTCTGACGTGCTGGGCTAATTGCTGACGGCTTTCATTCACTTTCTTCCCCTCCAAGAAACGAAGTACCCTATCAATAATCGTATGTAATGTATGTTGGAAATAAGGAATAAGAAAATCAGGTAAAATAGAGATATTGACCTTGCAAACCAAGCATTTGAAACGACAAATTGGAATCCGCAGTTCCCTTTGTTCATCTATTCCATAGCGCCAATAGAAGCCGTTACGATGAAGATTTCCCTGTGAAATGCAGTTACAATTGGGGCATCGGTCAAATGTTGGAAATTCATTCTCTTTTTCCCTTGCCCCATACTCTTCAAGGCCAATTCCAAAATTAAATGAAATGATCATAAAAAAACTCCCCCTTATAATATGCAAAAAATTTAGCATATTGTGTCAGGAAAGTACAGTAATCATACTGGAGGAATTTGATTTAAATAGGCCAATTTTGGATGGGATAAAGTGATGCTTTACACCATTATGGTTAAATGAAATTATGCTCATACCAAATCCTCTTTCAGGGTCAGTGAATACCTCGTATTCATCAACTCTACACAAACCTTTACAATTTAAGCACTTTTCATATGGACGATCTTCTTGGTATTGAAACTTTTGCTGTGTACTGACGAAGTATCGCTCCCAACCTTCAGTCCATTGATTTAGTTGATATTTATCACAACAATAATTGCATATTGAAGTTTTTGTTACGTTGCATTCAAACACACTTATTCTTTTGTTACAAACACTACATTTATTCATTTATTCCCTCACCCTTTTTTTGCATATTTCACATAAAATCTATTAATCTTGAAAGCGAATTTAGAATAGTTTAGATTTAATACCTAAAAATCTTGGATAGTTATCTTTCGTAGGAAACAAAGATAACATTTTGGAATCTGGTACTGGCTCTACCATTTCTTCTATTATGAATCCTTCTTTACAGAGAGTATTTATGTATTGCTCAAGAGGTCTATGAATATGTGTTGTTTTTTGGTTATTTTTATCTAAAGAAATATTGAATGGAGCTTCTATAAAAATTTCGTCCTTATAATCAAACCAGCTTTTATTAAAGTAATCCCAATAAAGTGACCAATAACAAGGGTGGGTTATAGTAAAAACAAAATTACCATCCTCTTTTAGAACACTCTTAATAGATTTTAATATACTCTCCAAATTAACAACATCCATTAACACCATATTAGCCACTACTAAAGAAAAATTATTTTTGTTTCCTTTATTTGAGTATTCTTCCAGGGAACTGTTAATAAAAGTTAAGTTTTCAGTAGCATTAAAATACCTTTTTGCAATCTTAATACTATTTTTGCTCAAATCTATCCCCACTACTTTTTGTGAACATTCTGCTATATAATTTGTTAAATTGCCTGTTCCACACCCAAAATCCAATACATTTTCTATATTACATGAATCTATTAAATCAAGGATACAGGGCTTGAGAATATAATTAAAACTTAAATCTTTATTATTGCTAATTTGTTCAAACCTTATATTAGAAATATCATCCCACTCATTGGCTATTTCTTTATTGGTTTTACTGTTTACTGGTTGCATTTTGGTTAACCCCTCTTTTATTAGCTTGACTGTACTTAATTAAAAATTTTGCGAGATCATTTGCTATAGGGAATTGATACCCATCTGAGCTAGAGAATTCCTCAATAAAATGCTTCCCATTTTGTTCTTTCCCTATAGCAACTTTACTATCAATTCTTCCTGTTCTAACGATAGTGAACCTGGAATTAGGAGTATATCCGAACTCTCCATATGTATATATATTTGCTCCATTTTTTTCAAGATACTCAGTAAATCCTTTATTCTTTGCTAAAATAATAGTTAACTCATTATTTATAGCCTTTTGTAATAACATATCCTTAATATCTTTGTCATTTCTTGCCCAACTCATATCTCTTGTAAAAATAGTCACTCTACCGCCTTTTTTAATCCAACGAAACATATAAGCATTGATTTCCTTTTCATTCTTGCAATATATCCCCTTTTTTTTCTTACTCAATTTCCATTCGTAAACTAATGCGAAAATAAATAAAATAATTGCTAAACAAATTAAAAAGCCCATAAAGAAGGAAGATGGATTCTCATTTCCTTCTATTAAAAAAATTATACCTATTAGAGATCCTAAAGTCCCTAAATGACCAAACCACTTCAAATAATACATATATTATCCCCCTATTATTTTTCTATAAGAAAATTATAGTTAATTAATATCAAAAGTTCCATGAATATATAAAAAACTACAAACTGCGGTTATTTTCACTCTTCAATTAACTGTGCACATTGTCTGGAAATAGTAAAGAAATTTATTAAGCACAATTGTGTCATCCCTTCAAGCGGTCACAAATGTATAATAATACTTAGTTGTTTGTACTTTTTAAGTACTTTTTGTTTACCTATATAAATAAATTATGTGCTAAATTGTTAGTATAAGCAGGTTAAACTCCTGTATCCCCCTTCCTGCTGTGCAGGATATTTAAACTCCCAAATGGGAGTTTTTTTATTATAAAGGAGTTGAAGGCTATTGATATAAAAAATGAATTGTGATCTTAGGTTAAGGATTAATAATTACAAAAAATATGGGAGTGAATTAAATGAATTCTGTTAAACAAAATGAACAGTTATTGAAGCAACGGTATTTGGAGTTTTTATTAGCAAATAGAAACTTAGAACATGAACCTGAAAATGCTAATTTTATTTCTAAGAAAAATAAAGCTGAACAATCATACTATGACGTTTTAGTAAAGTCAAAAATACCACAAGTTAGACTTAATGAGTTGATAAAGGAAGTTGAAGAAAGTTTTAAATATACCAACTCCTACAAAGAAAGTATTTTGGAGCAATTGAAAAATATAGATATTGTTTCAGAGAGTGACTATAAAGAGTTCTATAAGTCAGAAATACTTGCTTTAATAAATAAAGATACTAGCAAGGAAAGTAATAAGTCGGTATCAGAACGAAGTAAAAGGCAAGAAGAAATGAAAAAATTTGAAGAGAAACATTCCTTTGAAGAAATTTTTATGTTGAAGAAAGAAGTTTTGAGGGAAATTCGAGAGCTAGAATTAACCCCTGTACAAAGAGAAAGGTTAGATCAAATAGAAAAAAATTTAGATGAGGAAAAGAAGTTAAATGACGAACTTATGAAAGAACGGAAGAGAGGGGCAAATAAGCAACAAATTAATAAAGAAATGGAACGTTAAGGACTTCTATCTTAGAAGTCCTATTTTTTATGGGGGTAAGTAATAGAGTGAACAAGATGGAACTAGAATTACAAAAGATATTAACGGATGAAAATATTAAAATTGATCGTCATGATTTTGGAAATAGTACATTATACAATATTCCTTTTAAAGATGACCGTATGAATGATGGTGTAATTGATATTTGGATACATGATAATTCTATTTATTATGAGTGTTCTATAAGTAAAGAGAAGGATGGATATATTGCTGAAAATTTCCAACATATGGAGAGTATAGATTTAGTAAGAAATTACATTAATCATTTTAATGTAGTTAGAAATTCCTCTTCCAAAGAAAAGATAGGAGATAAATTTGAAAGGAATGTTAGATGAAATAGGCTTCACGAGAAAGTTTTTATTTACATGCCTTATAGATTCCAAAATGGATCTTAGGGAGGTGGCATTTTGGAACTAATTGACAAATATCTAGAGAGTTTAAAAAATCGCATTATTTGTGATGATTCGTTTGAATTTAATAAATATCAGGGGCACATAGGTGCATTAAGGTTAGCAAAAGAACTCGGAGATGCTTTAGAGCTAATGGATTTTCAAGAATCAAACTATCTTATAGATCATTCCTATGATAATTTATTTAAAAAAATTTACGGTAATAGTGTTCAAATTCTTCAAGAAGAGTGGAAATTAATAATTCTTCATGATAACGCTATACGTCCTCAAATAACGAAAAAACAATTCTTAGAAAAAGAAAATAACGCAAACTGGGAACGATAAGGACTTTTCAATTTTGAAGTCCTTTTTTTATTTCTAGAAAGGATGTTGAATCATGATTGGTAGAAAAACAGAAAATGAGAAAAAAGCGCGAATCGCAAATATAACAAAGTCAGCAGAGGAAGCGATTGACAATTATTTTGAAACACCAAAACAGATGAAAGAATACCTATTGTTTATGAGTAGGATTTATGGGTATTCTCCACGCAACAAAGCTTTAATTCATCGTCAGTTTCCGGGAGCGCAAGCAGTTGGGTCTTTCAAGTTTTGGAAAGATAATGGTTTTTCAGTGAAAAAGGGAGAAAAAGGTATTAAAATTATCGTTCGAAATCAGACAGTTCCAAAATTTAAAGATGAAAAAGGCAAATGGAAGAATATTAAACATGCAAATGAAACAGAAAAGAAAAAGATTAAATCTGGTGAATTAGAAAAAGTTGAAAGTAAAATATACTATAGTGAGGGTAATGTATTTGATATTAGTCAAACCAATGCAACGGCTAAAGATTTACCTGAAATATTTCCTAATCGCTGGTTAGAGGGGGATGTTAAAGATTACCATATAATGATGAATGCCTTAAGGAAAATTGGAAAAAATATTGGCTTCACAATAGGAGAACCTCTACAAGAATTAGGAGTTGCGAAAGGTGCATGTTATTATACAGAAGGAACAAAGGGAGGTCATATCGGATTAAACCCACGTAATAGTGAGTTGCAAAATTTCAAAACCCTTAGTCATGAATTGGCACACGCAAAACTTCATGTATCAAATTACAAAGAATTATCAAGAGCGGAAAAAGAGTTTCAGGCTGAATTGACCGCTTTTTCAGTTGCTTCTTATTTTGGAATTGATACTAGTGATTACTCGCTTGGATACCTTGCTAATTGGACGAAAGGAAAAGATTTAAAAGATAAAGCAAAATTGATAGAAGAAGTACATGAAACAGCAATGGAATTTATTTCTGCAATTGAAAAAGAAATAATTATTAATAAAGAAGTAAGTAAAGAATTAACACTAGAAACTAAGCATGATAAGGAATTAATTCTTATGGAATATGGTAATTTTGGAAAAATAGATATAAAAAAACTTGTTAAACTTGATCTAGAGAAAATGTTTATGAAGAATGGCGCTTTAGAAAGTATAAGTAGTTTTAATGTAGAACATAAAGAGCGATACACCCTAATTGATCCAGAAACTGTTACTGAACCTACTATTGTTATTAAGTGGTCAGAAGCTAGTAATAAATTAAAGTCAAATGCTATTTTACCTTTTAAAGAGGCAAACGAGATAATGAAGGAAATTATAAAAGAACAAGTTAATGAAGTAGGGTATTATAAAACTTGGTATAGTGTTCTATTACCTAATAATAATGGAGATATTGATGTCTTAGCTATGGATCGGATAGATTTGGGGGATGGATATTATAGTTCCCCTTATGAACAAATTATAGAAGAAAAGAACCTTTCGCAAGAGCAATATAAAGCATTAAGTAATGTTCTAATAAATGAAAGAGATTTAGTGCTTAACCGATAGTGTGATATAATTGACTATAGCGAATTTTTGTAAAGCCTATTCTATTTTAGCACTTGTTAAACCATTTGCTACGCAATGTTGGATATAGTGGATTTCCTAGTTAGTATAAGAAAGCTGAATTGATAACCCATAACAATAACGAATGATAAGACTACCATTTCAAAGTTGGTAGTCTTTCTGTTTAATATATTATTTATGGCGGAGCCGAGAATTTTAAATAAAAAAAATAAAAAAAAAAGAGGAATTTATATGAATTTGTTGAATTATTAATATAGTTATAATGAAAAGGGGGTGATTACATGGATATATTGATTTTAAGCCCAATCTTATTAATAACATTTGTTATCTTATATGGATTAGTGAGTACAATATATCTTCTTAGAAAAAAAACAAGTATTATCCAACTTTTAATTAATTTATCGTTCTATATATATTTATTTTTACTTATCAACAAGTCTTTATTCCCGATTCCAATAAGTGAAGAATATATTCAAATGTTAATTGAACAAGAAACTGAGTCACAAAATAAATTTATACCTTTAGACATAAAAAATATGATAGATAGTTACACACTTAGTGGAATATTTGACAACTTATTACTTCTAACTCCATTTGGATTTTATGCACCTCTTGTATTCAAAAGAATTAACAATTTAAAATCTACACTCCTTCTGGTATTTATTACTTCAATAAGTATTGAAACTTCAAAACTATTAATCTCATCTTTAATTAGTTTTACTTACAAAGGATTTGTTATTGATAACATTATTTTAAATACAATTGGAGGGCTAATTGGTTTCTTAATTTTAGCTTTACTAATTCCTATCCTGAAAAAACTATTTAATAAAAATAAAATGTATTTTGATCATAATAAATTTTTTATAAAGGAGAATATAAATGAAAATTAAAAAAATCATTATTATTTGTTTTGCTCTATTTTTAATTTCACTTCCTACCGTTGCCTTTGCTTACTCTTACGCATTTACTGTTAGTTTTACTTACCAAAAATCTGCACAAAGCTTATTCTGGTTACACCCCCAAAACGGTAGAATATATATGGACGTTACAAGTAGTGCAAGAGGAGGAAGTCCAACTAGCCAACTATTCTATGTGGATGTAATAAGAGAAAAAGGTTTCTCAGGAGAGGTAGTAGCAACTTTTCCTTTTTTAAGAAGTGGTTCCAATCAAAAATTAACTGCTTATGTAACTAATACCTCATATGATAAGTATTCTTTAAAGTTTAGAAAGAGTAATGACGGTCAAACAGTAGATGCTTACGGTAGAATTTACGATTATTTTTACTTTCAATAAAAATAAATATAACAGATAGTCTCATTGAGTAGTGAGGCTATCTGTTTTAATTTATTTTAAAACAGTACTTATTTAAAAAATCTTAAGTATAAACAAAATCCAATTATACCACCTATTAAACTAAGAATTATATCATCAATATCAAATACCCCAATTAAAAGCTTATATTGAAAAAATTCTATAGAAGATCTAATTATAATTACTAAAAATAGAATCCATTTAATAGTATTAAACTTTTCAAATATTATAGGCGCTATGATTCCTAAAGGTATGAAAATTAATATATTTCCCAATAACTTTACGAACCATATATCGAAGTTATAGTTAGAAAAATTATTTAAGTAATTTAATATGCTGTTAAACGGTAAGTAGTTATTACTGGGAAGGTCACCTAAAAATGGACTTCTTAACCTAAATGTAGGTTCGATAGTAATAAAAAAACAAATAAATAAGAGTAACAAGTAGGCTAAACCTATGGAATAATAAGTAAGCTTCTTTTTATTTGAACTCATCAAATTAACCACCCTTAATTTACATTTGTATAATTATATTTGTTTGTCCAATTTAATATTCTTAGAAAAAAACTTTTTTTTTAGACGACCGTAAAAAAGTTACAGTTTGCCATTTTGTATCCTTAACTTCTTCGAATGTTGCAGTGAGAATTCAGATGAATTACGAGGAGGGCTAAAGGTATATAGAAGGAAGTTTACAAGTTTATCATAATGGGAAAGCAAAGAAAATTAGGGATTCAAAACCAATTATTGTTACTTGCAAGGGTAATAATTCTGTTCCCATACCGAACAAAAATACCACTAAATAGCTTATATCTAAGGAGTAGAATCCATTTTGAACAATCTTTTCAAAATGGATTCCTTAATTTAAAGTAGTATGTTGGTTAGTTGCGGTTTTTAATCGATTTTCTTTGTTAAACTTAAATATAGTTAATATAAAAAATACGATTATTTTTTAGTTCTTGGAATAACCTAAAAAAATGTAGACCGGGCAATCCTCAAGCAATTTATTTTCCCAAATCAAAAATGCTTGCGTCAACATCTACATAATCATTATTTTTTAAGGATTTGCTTTGGCTTTCTTCTTCTGAATTATTTATAGTTGGACTAGATTCCTCGCTAAATTTATTAATCTTTACTGGTGATAACTCTATAGAATTTTTACTCTCAGTATCTTGGTTTAAATGAGCCATATAGTGCCTAATCGCCATTCTAATATACTTCGATTTCTGACGTTCAGGTAGAGAGCTAAGAAATTTATGAATATCTGCATCTTCCATATCGTCATAAGAGAATAGCTGTCTTAGAGTAGTCATATTTACACACTTCCTTTTTTATTAAGTGTTAATTTTATACAGTGACATATTATAACATTAAATCCCCCTCTTTTTCTCTCTGATATCTTAATCAGTTAAGTTATCAATTACAATTCATTCAGTAAAAGGTGTCTTATCATATAACGATAAGACACCTTATTACATATTTAATTTACATAGCGTTTGCGTGTATATTTTTACCTTTACTTAAAATGGTAAGAGCTAGTTTATAAAAACCATCTAAATTTGCTTGCTGTGAATCATTTACACTGTTTAATGACTCTTCATTAAACATTTCCTTAAACTGTTCACCGGCAATATTCTCACCGCCACCAGTAACAATAAATTTATCGATACTATTACGGTTGGTAAGAGTGCTATCGATATCAGAAATACGCTTTTCTATAAAGTCAATTATAACCTCTTTAGCAATATGTTCAAATGAGTATTTTTTTCTTTTTGATATTTGAGCTACAAGGCTACCATTTTGAAAACCTTCCTCTATATAAGAGAGGTCTAACCCTTTGACACCATGTTCTCTCTCTAATTTCTTTGCGATTCTTTTGTAAACATCATTCATCCCTTCATAATAAGTCTCTGATTTATCATCGATACGTTTTAGATTCTTAAATGTATCTATAATTGTTGTCCCTGCACCAAAATCTACAACTGTAATTGTACTTGTCATTAACTCCTTATGTACTTGCCCAGATTCGTTCATGTAAACATTCAATAACGTTCCTAAAGGTTGTTCAATAATACGAACGTCAGTTACATTTATAACCCGTTGCTCACCATTTCGTGTAACAACATGTTTTTGTTTTATGAATCGTTTAAAATCTTCAGCTTCTTTTGTACCAACTTCTTGAGAAGGCAAGCCAGTAACGACAACAATATCATTAAGTTCATGATCTTCGTAGTCACTTGCCAGTTCTGAAAGTATAAAGGAGCAAAGTAATTTGAATCTCTTTTGTGTATAACGATTATTATGAGTATAGGTTAAAATTAAGGCATCTGGATCAACAGCCTCTTTTATACCTTCACCCCATATATAAGTTGTTTCATCATCTAAATTTGACACGTAAGTTTGATAGTTTAAATTAGATTCAAAATCAATACTTGAGTTACCAAGTGTTTCTTCTTTCGCTATAACACTAGGTGCTATAATTTTCCTTTTACCATTACGTGCCTTCACAAAACCATTACCAACATCAAACGCAAATGCTAACATATCTATCCACTCCTAGTTTAAATTTATTCCTTATGTAATAATAATATCATACTACAGTATATACTGCAATACATAATAAAGTAACAGTATATACTGTAGGATGTATTTAGAAGTTTAGTTCTGCTACAGTATATACTGTTTATTGGTTAGCGAATATATTACTTTTTGGTTGTAATGTCGCTTTAATATAATGTTTGATGTTTTTAACTTATAAATTTATCAAATTCTTCTTTACTGATAAAACCCATATTAAAAAAAGTATTAGCTTCTTCTTCACTAATGCAATTTAAACTGTTCTTGTTTAACAGTTCCACTTTTACATAATTAAATTGTTTTTTATGAATAAACATAAAGTTATTTTGTCTGCTATTTCTTATAGATTCTTCTGTTAGGACTTTATCTTTATCAACTTCTCTTTTGGAAAAGTTGATACATTTTTTCATCATCAAGAGTGATATAAATTTTACATGTATCAAATGGTAACTTCATAGTTAACGATCTCCTTTATTTAATATTTTCTTATGTCGCTTCTTTTCTCTAAAATGATCAAACTGTTTTATAAATCTACATGTAAATAATTCAAATATTTTATAGTTGCGTGGAAAAATGAATGTAAATTATCCATAGCACAATAAGACTATAATGTTAGACGTTATTTCAATATTATCTCCTTCAATGGGTCGACATTCTTTCAAAATATGAGTTAAATAATTTTGTTTATAAAAACACTTTTGTTTCTACACATTTTCTACACATAGATTCTTAATAATGTTGATATAAAGGCGGTTATACGGTCATATAGACCCCGACCACCGGTATCTTTTATATTTTTTAAGTCACTAGTGTTGCAAAAATAATGTCGTAATTTTCAGTTTTATTATATCTTCTGTTTAGAGCCAAAAAAGTAAATACCGAATTAAAGGTGGCTCCATCCATTTGGAAATAATTTACAATTAGACCTGTGTGACAACGACAATTTGCTTATTAAGGGACGGATTTGCCTTCAATCTTTCGAAGCCAAATATGCGCTGGTTTCCATAATGCAGCCCTTAAATAACGGCTAATTTGTAGCGTTTTTCGCTTGCTTTTTGTTTCAATTTGCACAAGAACATGAAGGCAAAAAACAATAAGTGCGATAAATACTTGGTTTTGAATCGCCCATTCGCTCTGACCGTAAAACTTCTTAATGCTGAGATGTTGTTTGATCCATTTGAAGAACAATTCAATTGCCCAGCGTGATTTGTACATTTCTGAAATCTCTTCGGCACTTAAATCAAAACGATTTGTAATTAAATGGAGTTCATTTCCCTTTGAATCCAAGACCTTTATCAGGCGAAAATAATTTTCAGCACGGTTTTGTGTAGTACCAATTAAGACCATTTGGTCTGATAAAACAGGCATATTTTCGGGCAACTTAAAGTTGTAAACTTCCCGTATGACTGCGTTTTTCCGCAGCCTTGAAAGGAAAAAGTAGCCCTCGTCGGTCATGCGGTCAAAACGTTCGTAGTCTAAGTAACCACGGTCGAACACATACATGCATTCTTTGTCATCTACCATAATTTCAAGCTGGCCTCGGTCATGTTCTTTTGCAGTTGTCATTACGGCTTTTTCTGGGTAAGAAGTGCCTTTTTCCATAAATACAAGACGCAGATGCAGTTTCACTCCTGCCTTTGTTTTGCGGAATTTTGCCCATTTATGATTCGTCAAATTCAGTGGCAAAGTGCTAGAATCAATAATTTTTAATGGCATTACAAGTTTCGTATAATGCGTTTTGGCATGAATTTGTGATACTAAATCGAGAAACAGTCTTTGGAAAAGGTCGGGATTCAGCCCATTTAATCGTCGTGATAACTGAGAAATACTAATAGAATCAAGGTCGATAGCCCTTTGAAGCTTGTCATCGAAGAGGCAGTCACTTAGTGCATGAAGACTCTCGACTTCCTGTAGCTGTGCAAAAAGCAGTAACTTTAGGAACGACTCTGTCGTTAATTTTTTCGTATAGAAATCTAATTTCAATGTTTTCACCTGTTCTTCAAATAATTGAAAATTAATTGGTGAAAACCATTGTCCAAATGAAGTTTTTCGTGTAATCTTGTCCATGAGATTTGTCCTTTTTAGTGGATTTGGACGGGTTTACCACCTGACTTATCCATTATAAAGGACTTTTTCTTTGCGCAAAACAATAAAATTGAACATTTCGAGTATTTTTAATAATAAAATTAATTTAATGCAACGCTAGTGGCCTAATAGGGAAATATTTTTTATGAAACCTAGTGAAAGATTTAAGATTTAAAATATCATTAAAAAGGGGGATGAACTAAGTGAGCGACAAAGAGAATTATGTAGATAATAAAGAGACGGAGGAAAATGGTAATAATTTCGATAACACTGATTCTCTTAGACCAAAAGATTATCAACTTCCATACATAGGCGAAGAATTTAAAGAGCGGATTAATGAAATTCAAAAGCAATTTCTGTCAAGTGTACAACCAGTCATAGATTTAAGAAGAAAACTAATTGAACCTATTACTGAAATGCAAAAACAAATTAGCGAGGCTCTAAGACCATTTACACAAATAACAGAAGCCATTAATCAATTAACAGAACCTTTAAAGGGAATAGATTGGGATGCCTTAAGTAAAGCTGCGGCAGAAAGACTTAAAGAAATAGATGCTTTCTTAAAGGAACAAGAAGATAACTTATGGTGTATAGATGTTGACCTTTTAGATGCTCTCGAAAATGATGAAGTAAGTAATTATGCAGATTACATTGATTCAAAACTAGATGAATATGTTCTGGAAATTACAAGTGATCCAATATATGAATTACATGTGTCACTGATTAAAGAAACCTATGGAGCATATAAAGCAGGATATTATAAGTTGTGTACGTTTCCATTGTTTTCTACATTCGAACATATAGTAGCTTCATGGTATGAAGGAAATATTACTGAAGAAGAAATTGCAGTTAATCTGAAACCTAAACAGAAACGGCTATATTATAAAATTCAAAAGCTGACAAATGAAGAAAATGGCCAAGAAGGATTCATTAAAGTGTTTGCACAATCAGTATTAAGGATATACCAGAAAACATTCGTATCAATTCCTGAACAACTTAACAAAGAACTAAATCGAAACTCGATTACACATGGATTTCATGGTTACGATTCCATTACTCAAGAAGACGTTTTAAAACTATTTCAATTATTAAAGGCAGCATTGATATTAAAATATGTAAGTCCTAAGCATTTTATAGAATAAGTTCATGTTGATTTTACAACGGAGTTAATGTTCCCTTGTCAAGGTTCAAAGTTCCTATTCTTATGGTAAAATAGAGTATAAATGTAACGAACATCGGAGGAGAAAGTATGACAGTTAAAGCAGATATAGATTTTCAGAAGGATTTATTTGATGCGGCAAACAAAATGAGAGGGAGTATTGCACCATCCGACTATAAACATCATGTTCTTCCACTTATTTTTTTAAGATACCTTTCCAATAAGTTTGAGCAACGGCAAGTAGAAATTGAATCGATGACAAAGGATCCAAATAGCGATTGGTATGCACCAGATCAAGAAATGTATGAAATTATAAGTGAAGATCGAGACTTATATCGTGCTGAAAATGTATATTTTGTTCCAGAAGAATCACGTTGGTCTTATATTGTAAAAAATGCTAAACAGCCAAATATTAAAGAAATCTTAGATATAGCAATGAAGCGATTAGAAGAAGAGAATCCTGAATTAGACGGAATACTTCCACGTATATATCAAAGCTCGAATTTACCAGCAGAAAATGTTTCAGGTTTAATTGAAATATTTTCTAGAGATGTTTTTAGTGCTAAGGATGAAAGAAGTGTTGATATATTAGGTAGAACATATGAATATTTTATTAGCTCTTTTGCTTCATCAGAAGGTAATAGAGGTGGGGAATTTTTTACTCCATCTAGTATTGTTCAATTATTAGTGGCCATGCTTGAGCCTATTAGTGGAAAAGTCTTTGACCCTGCATGCGGTAGTGGTGGGATGTTTATTCAAAGTGAAGATTACGCACCGAGGAAAAGAGAACTTTCATTTTATGGTCAAGAGAATGTGACAACAACGGTTCGACTTGGAAAAATGAATGTCCTTCTTCATGGGATAAACGCAGACATTCGTTTAGGGGACTCATTACTAAATGACCAATTTCCAGATTTAAAAGCCGACTATGTTATTGCCAATCCTCCATTTAATCAAAAAGATTGGGGAGCAGAACGTGTTTCTAAGGATGATCCTCGATTAATTGGTCCGGTAACAAATAGTAACGCTAACTATATGTGGATGCAGCATTTTCTATACCATTTAAGCAATAAAGGAACAGCAGGTTTCGTCATGGCTAATGGTGCAATGACAACAAATGTTAAAGAAGAAAAAGAAGTTCGCGAGCGTTTAGTGGATGAAGGATACATAGATTGTATTGTGCAATTACCAGAAAAACTCTTCTTTACCACAGGTATTCCATGCTGCTTGTTCTTCTTAAGTAAGAATCGAGATGGAAAAGAAGACTTCCGTGAGCGTAAAAACGAAATTTTATTTATTGATGCTCGTAAAATGGGGACTCTGGTTAGCCGTAAGCAAAAAGCTTTATCGAAAGAAGAGATCGAAAAAATAGCTGCTGTTTATCATAACTTCAAAAATGTAGATACTTCTAAAGAGTATGAAGATGTTTCAGGATTTTGTAAAGTATCGACAATTGATGATGTTCAAAAGAATGATTATAAACTTACACCAGGAATATATGTTGGAACTGAAGAGTCAGAAGAAGACGGTGTACCATATAAAGAAAAAATAGCAGAATTAACTGAAATTCTTTACAAACAATTTGAAGAGTCAAATCGCCTTCAAGAGAAGATTAAGAAGGACTTGGAGGGATTGCTATGATTAAATGGAAAGATGTTTCCCTAAAAGATATTAGTTCTTATAGTACCGAACGAATAAATGTAGATAAATTAACAGTATCAAATTATATTTCTACTGAGAATATGTTACCTGATAGAGGGGGGAAAATAAAGGCTTCATCACTCCCATCTTCTAAGACGGTTTCAAAATATGAATCTGATGATATCCTTATCTCTAACATCAGACCATATTTTAAGAAAATTTGGTATGCAAATCAGACTGGTGGCTGCTCAAATGATGTTCTAGTTATTCGTAATAATAATCCTGAAAAAATTGTAAGTAGGTATCTTTATTACTGTTTGTTTACGGATGATTTTTTTGATTATGTAATGTCTGGTGCAAAAGGAGCTAAAATGCCAAGAGGAGATAAGGATGAGATAATGAAATATCAGATTTCTTTGCCACCTTTAAGCGTGCAAGAACAGATTGCAGAAATGTTAACTAATATAGATAATAAGATTAGTCTGAATACGAAGATGAATAAAACTCTAGAAGAAATTGCTATAAACTTATATAATGAATGGTTTACTAATTTTGGTCCTTTTCAAGATGGAGAATTTGTGGAGTCAGAATTAGGAATGATTCCTAAAGGTTGGGAAGTTCTAGAAATTGGTAATGCTATACAAATTTTAGGCGGGGGCACTCCAAAGACAAGTGTTGAGGGGTATTGGAATGGTGGCCAGATAAATTGGTTTTCACCAACTGATTTAACAACACAAAAATCATTATTTCTTACAAACTCTGCAAAAAAAATAACTAAACTTGGGCTTAAAAAAAGTTCAGCAAAACTTTTTCCACCTTATAGTGTTATGATGACAAGTCGTGCAACTATCGGAGAAATATCTATTAATCGAACAGAGGCATCAACGAATCAAGGGTTTATTACTTTAATTCCAAACGAAGATTTTTCAATTTATCAACTAAATTTTTGGCTGAGGTCTAATATGGAAATAATACTATCAATTTCTAACGGTAGTACTTTTAAAGAAGTAAGTAAAACAAACTTTAACAAACTAAAGATATTAAAAGCAAAGGGAATAGAGGAATTTATAGATAAGTGCGAAAAACTGTTTGATAAAATTGAATTAAATATTTTAGAAAGTGAAGAATTAACTCGGTTACGTAATTACCTTCTTCCACGTCTCCTATCAGGTGAAATAGATGTAACAAAAGCAGAGAAGGAAATTTCAGAAGTATTATAACATTTCTAACGGAGGTGAATACATCATGACAAGACCTCTAGGTGAATCTGAATTTGAAGAAACGACAATAGAACGGCTAAAACGATTAGGGTATGAATATCTTCATGCTCAAGATCTTTTCCAACGAGGTGAGAGAGAGCGTCTACAAGAAGTTGTCCTTCCTAATCGTTTGGAGAGTTTTTTAATGAAAAAGTATCCATTTATTCCAGCATTGGATATTAAGCGCTTGGCATCATTATTTCTTTTACCAGAAGGGGTAGGTTGGCAAAATCGGAACTTTGAATTTCATCAATTAGCAGTTAAAGGGATCGATTTTAAGTATGAGATAGATAATGAAGAAAAGTTTGTTCATGCCTATCCTATTGATTGGGATGAGCCTGAAAATAATGACTTTCTTGTAGTCAACCAGTTATCGATTGAAGGTAGAATGTCACGAAGACCTGACATTGTTATTTATGTAAACGGCTTGCCGCTGGTTGTTTTTGAATTAAAAGGTCCGAATAATCCAAATGCGAGTGTATTTGATGCTTATACACAAATTCGTAATTATACGTCGGATATAGCTCAACTTTTTGAGTATAATGCGTTTGTAGTTGTTTCAGACAATATTGAAACGAAACATGGCATGCCGTCAGCTCCATATGACTTCTTTGCATCATGGAAGTCAATGGATGGTGAAACTGTTGATAATAATAAAGCTAATACAATGCGGACACTGATAAATGGTTTGTTTCGGAAAGAACGTTTATTAAATTATATTCGTAATTTTATCGTCTTTCTTGATAAAGGTGGTAGTAATCATGTTAAGATCGGTGCAAAGTATCACCAGTATTTTGGTGTTACTTTCGCAGTTAAAGAGGCGATACGTGCAACACGACCAAATGGTGATCGTCGCATCGGAGTAATGTATCATACCACGGGTTCTGGAAAATCATTAAGTATGTTATTTTTCTCAAATATTCTATCAAAGCATCCAGAGTTAGAGAACCCAACTATTGTTGTTCAAGTTGACAGAACCGACTTAGATCAGCAGTTGCATGACACTTTTATGGAAGGTCGTTCCATGATTGGTCATATTGAACATGCCGCAAGCTCTGATGAATTAAGAGAGCTTTTAAAAGGAGAAGCAGGTAAAATTGTATTTTCCACCATTGAGAAGTTTCGTTTAAAGGGCGGGGAAGAGCACCATCCAGTTTTATCTGAAAGAAGGAATGTAATCGTTGTCT
The DNA here is from genome assembly GCF_037975285.1 of Ornithinibacillus sp. FSL M8-0202. Lineage (GTDB taxonomy): Bacteria > Bacillota > Bacilli > Bacillales > Amphibacillaceae > Ornithinibacillus > Ornithinibacillus massiliensis. The sequence continues at coordinate 973,707 of NZ_CP150248.1, read as the reverse complement.
CAGATGAGGCTCATCGTACTCAAAGTGGATTTGACGGAGGGTTTGCTGCTCAGATGCGTTATGCCCTTCCTAATGCTTCATTCATTGGTTTTACTGGTACACCGGTACAATTATTAGGAAACAATACACAAGAAATTTTTGGACATATTATTCATCGATATGATATGGCTCAAGCAGTTGAAGATAAAGCAGTATTACCACTTTATTATGAAAGTAGATTAATTCCATTAGATTTAACTGGTGGGGATATCGATGAAGAGTATAAACAATTAATGCAAGATATTGGTTCACTTGAAGAGGAAACAGAAGCATATAAATTAAAATGGGCCGCATTAGAAAAGGTAGTCGGTACACCAAAGAGACTAAAAACGTTAGCTCATTCTATTATTTCTCATTTTAACGCAGCAGCAAACCCATTTCAAAAAGGAATGGTTGTTTGTATGAGTCGTAAAATAGCTGTTCGCTTATATGATCAAATGCGTCAAATTCCTGATTGTCCAGAAGTAGAAGTAATCATGACTGGTGAAGTATCAAAAGATCCAAAAGAGTGGCGTGAGAAAAACGAAGGAAGTAAATACGCCCATATTAAAACCAAAGAGGAACAAGAGGAAGTTAAAGCGCGGCTTCGAAATCCAGATGACCCATTAAAATTGGTTATTGTTGTGAGTATGTGGCTAACTGGATTTGATTCACCAAATTTATCATTCCTATATGTGGACAAACCAATGTATGGCCATAATTTGATCCAGGCGATTGCAAGGGTAAACCGAGTGTTTCCTGGAAAAGAAGGCGGCCTAATAGTGGACTTTATTGGCATATCAGCAAATTTAAAAGAGGCAACCCAGAAGTATACTGGTAATAATGCAACAAAAACATCTGATGCAGATATAGGACAAGCATTAGAAATTTTTTATCGTAACTTTGAGAGAGCAAAAAGCTACATATCGAAACAATATGATATTTTTAACTGGCGTTCTTTAGATAAAGTAGCAAGAGAAGATTTGATTGCAGACATTGTAAATGATCAGCTAAATGCAGAACCCGAGGAATTTATTGAGGATTGTGTAAAAACAGAAAAAGCTTTTACACTTGTAAAGCACAGAGAAGAAGTACTTAAGTATGCAAATGCAATAACACTGATGCAGATGGTGAGAATTCAACTTAGAAAACATATAGCACCACCCCCTTTTCGTCCAGAGAATAATCAAACACTCGAAGAACGTTTAACGAAATTAGTAGATGATCATCTATTAACGAAAGAGCAGGTTGATTTATTTAAAGTAGCAGGAATTGAAAAGCCTGATATAAGCATTTTAGATGAAAACTTTCTAAAAGATACTGAAAAAAAAGAGCATGAGGATTTACGCTTAAAACTCTTGCAAAAATTGCTAGAGGATCATATCCAGCTGAATTATAAAAAAGGAAGCCCAAAAGAGCGAGACATGAATGAGCTTCTTCAGAAAACATTAAAAGACTACCATAATAGAATCATTCAAGCTGCAGACGTAGTTAGAATGATGGTACAAATGAAAAAGGAAGTTGACGAAGAGGCAAAGCAAAGACAAGAATTGGGCTTATCTGATGAAGAAATTGAGTTTTATAAAGTGATAACTTCCTTGGAATTAGACGCCTTCGATAATCAATTTATCGCTAACTTGATCCATAAAATTGTAAAAGAAGTTAAAAAACAGCTTTCAGTAGATTGGACTAGTGAGCATCGACGAGATATTTATGCCAAAGTCAAATTATCAGTTAAGAAAGTTTTAATACGAGAGAAAATCAAAGGAAAGCAGCTTGAATTTATTACAAATGCGATCATGAAACAGGCTGAGGAGCAATATAGGGATTGGCCGTTGAATGCATGATATCAGTGTCAGAATCTAATTCCTAAAGGAATAAAGTTTGAATATACAGGAATTTATTTTAAATTAGGATTACAAACAACCCAAAGTTCCAAAATGATGATAAAGAAATTAATATCAATGAGATGATACAAGGATAATTAAAAAAGGATACTATTTCTTTATAATGTTTCAGGTAGGAGCTAAATAGAATCCTGAGGGGGAAATAATTCAATGCAGTATGGATTTGGTTATAGTCACATTGCCGAGGACGGAAAAAAAGAGGTAATTGTTTTAAAGCATATCTCCGAAGCGGAATATGAAAAACATCTAAAAAATCTGGAGTTTTGCAGACATTATAATCACTTAAAAAATATATATTCTTTGGTTATAAATAATGGGAAAAGTTTCTTGAAATTCTCAGAAGTTTTAAGTGATAATCCAAAAGCAGATGAATTTGATGATGATGTTGGGTTAGAGGGAAACCGCCTATTAATAAACTATCTTACTTCAATAGGAATGTTCATTGATTACGGTGAAAAGGAAATGAGTAAGGCACTTGGAAAAGATGCAAGAAATGAATTTAGGAAAAAGACAAATGAATTATATGACAGACACTTATCATATCGTTTTTTAGTGTTGATGCGTGATTATGTTGTGCACTATAGTTTTCCTTTACACACTCATGTAAAGAGTCTTATTGAACCATCAGGACTTTTCGCTCAAAAAAGTAACCTTTTAAGGTATAAGAAATGGAAACATGCAAAAGCTGATATTGAAAAAATGCCATCTAAAATAAATTTATATCCTCATGTTATCGAGATGCAGAAATATATTTCAGAACTATTTAATTTTTGTTTACTAAAGCTATCTAGCAAGTTAGTAGATGTTATACAGTACGCAAATGACCTTATCCAAGCAGCAGATCGTAAAAATCCTATTTTTATTAGCTTTGAAAATGAAGAAAAATACAGGGCAGGTCAGTTTAGCTTACATCCTGTAGAGCTTGAAAGTGTTTATGATGCCTATCAAGACTTAAAAAATCATCCAAACATAATTTTTAATGATAAAAATCAAAAGGAAGAGTTAGAGACAATACTGGAGTTTTACTATAACGATGAACTTATTATGAATGGTCCGACTAGTTTTTTTAAAGAAGTAATATCGAATCCTACAAATCCAAATGATACAGATATAACTCTATCTTTAGGTGACAGATTTACAATGGATGACTTCCCAAATCAAGGTGATTCAACAAGAGTAAGGGTAATAAGAATGGTCACTCAAAATAATTTTTCTAAAGTGAAACCAACTATTATTAAATATTTTCTTGAATCATATGATAATTACTAGTATTGTTCATACGTTTTGATAATAAAGTTAATGAACGCCGTATAAATAAATTCTTTCTATTATTCTTCAAAAGTAGTAAGGAGCATTCCTGTAATGAAAGAATTTGAGGTTTGAAACAGAAAGAGCCCTCCTGTACGATACGAGGTATCAGTAGCTACTGATCCTTAATTAGTACGAAGGAGGACTCAAGATGAAGTATAACCAAAATCACAAAATCAAGCAAATCACCGAATCAACACTCGTTATTGGCGTGGATATCGCCAAGGAGAACCATGTGGCTAGAGCTCAAGATGCCAGAGGAATTGAATTTGGCAAGCCAATGAACATTGAAAACAGCAGAGCCGGATTTCAACGATTTCGTTTGTGGATGAAGAGCCTCATGCGAGAACATGACAAACCGGATGTCATTGTAGGTTTTGAGCCCACAGGGCATTACTGGATGGCATTTGCCCAGTTTCTGCGCCATGAAGGGATTAAGTATGTTGTCGTCAATCCGATGCATGTGAAGAAGAGCAAGGAATTAGATGACAATTCGCCCACCAAAAATGATGTAAAGGATGCCCGAGTCATCGCTCAATTGGTCAAAGACGGACGGTACTCTGAACCCCAAGTCCCCACTGGCATATATGCTGAATTACGTAATGGGATGAACCTGCGAGACCGTCTACAAGAAGACTTACAACGCGTTCGGGGGCGTATTCTCAACTGGCTGGATCGCTTTTTCCCTGAATTTCATGAGGTGTTTAAAATTTGGGAAGGAAAGGCTGCACTGATGACGCTAGAGGCGTTTCCTCTCCCGCAAGAAATCATCAATCTGGGTGCGGAAAAGATCCTAAGACACTGGAAGCAAGAAGTGAAACGAGCCATAGGGATCAAGCGAGCCAATGCGCTTGTGGCGGCCGCCAAGCGTTCTGTTGGTCTTACGAAAGGTCTGTCAATGGCTAGGCAAGAACTCCAAAGCTTGATGGAACAATACCAGTGTTTGTGTGGACAAATGGAACAGCTCATGCAAGATGTAGAAGCATTACTAGAGCAGATTCCAGCTGTGCCCTACATGATGAGTATTCCAGGCGTGGGACTAGTGACAGTGGCTGGCTTCCTGGCTGAGGTTGGCGATCTGTCCAACTACACGCACCCACGACAGGTTCAAAAACTGGCAGGATTCAATCTGCGAGAAAATACCTCAGGCAAGTTCAGAGGTCAAACCAGCATTACCAAGCGGGGACGCCCCAAACTGAGATCCCTGTTGTATGCAGCGATACGCCCCATGGTGGCGAAGAATCGGGAGTTCAAGCAAATGCATGAGTACTTAACGACACGCTCCGAGAATCCGTTGAAAAAACAACAATCCATGATCGCGTTGTGCTGTAAGTTGATTCGCGTGTTATTTAGCTTAGGACACAAGCGTGTGTCTTACAATGGAGAAAAATGTCTCGGACACATCCGCTTGCAACAAATACAGAATGCTGCTTAGTCATGTTGAAGAAACACAAATATCTTTAAATATCTAGGTGTGCAGATCCTTGAAAAGCGAAGCACGGAGAAGCCTGTTGATTAATTTCACCATTCGGGCATAGACCCTGCAAAGGAGCTTTTACAGGCCTCCACCTCTGGTTAGGTTGGACGAAGGAATGTGCGGGCAAAGACCCTGAGAGAAATGGGAGGGTAACCCCCAGAGAAATGTGGAGATCCACTGGTGCGATCATATTTTTAAAGCGAGAAAGCATGATCTCTACCAGGATGGCATTCATATTTCCAACAAATGCATGAAATGCAAGTTTCATCTAATCGGAGGATAACAAAAGGCAATGAAATTCTAAGATATTTAAAGCATTTTGAAGAAAATCTTAATTTATAGAGGGAGGTGACTGTTTTGGATTTGACTGAAAAGTTATTGGCAATACCGCAAAGAGAAAATGCAGGTAGTAGGTCCTCTAATAGATTTGAATATCAACAGGTATGGGCTTTTAACCATATGTTAGACATGTTGAAAGAAGATACAGACTTTCTTTTATTTATGGAATTACATGATGATGTAATAGTGCTAGAATCTACATCTAAATCAGAACTGGTTGATTTTTATCAAATCAAAACAGATGATAAAGCCTCAAGATATATTAAGACAAGTTTCCTGACGAAAGATGCGAAAAAATATCCCAGTAAAATGTCTATTTTACAAAAAATGATTGATAATTACTCGAAATTTAAATCTGATACTGGAGAAATACGGTTAGTTTCAAATAAGAAATTTGATTTCGGTAAATTAATATCTGGAGAAAAGTCTACTGATAGGGCAGTTGTTAGTTTAAGAGAATTAGATGATTCGGAGTTTAATAAATTAAAACAAGGCATGTGTCAAGCATGTCATTTGAAAGAACCTGAATGTGGTTATGTATGTAGAAATTTGATATATTTTGATGTATCTTTTTTGGGATTAACAAATTATGAAGAAACAACACTTGGCAAATTTGTCAACCAACTAAATGAATTAGGAATCGAAAGTACAATATCAAAGACAAAATCTATTTTTTATACAATTTTGGGGGAAATTAAAAGAATCAATAATTGGGAGTCTAAAGCGCACAATATGTCAGAATTGTTAAAAAAGAAGTCAATATCTAGAATTCAATTTTTAAATCTAATAAATCAACTTAGGAAAGAAATGCCTGATGATTTATGGAATAGTATACAGGAGTATCTATTAAATGATGGTTTCCCTTCTTTAGAAGTCAATAAAATACGTAAAGAGTGGAAAAAATACCAAATAAATTCAATGGATGTTGACGATTTATCTCTTCAAACTATCAAAGGAGAAGTTCGAGAGATTATAGATAAAGCTTCGTTTCAGAACTCAAAGGAATTTGTTGATTATATTTACAGCTCTATTAAAGATAAAAGGTATGTGAAAATTCAAACTAAAGAGTATGTCTATGCCATTATAATTAAGGAGCTATTCACATGAAACAGTTAATTAGTGAAGAACAAAAAGAAAATAATATTAAGTATGAACGCTATAAAAAGTTAGTAAGAAATTTAAGGAGGGGGAGAAATGAAAAGATTAGTCCTAAAAAGACTAATAATAATATCACAAAAATATGAAGAAGCGAGAACAATTGAATTTGGAAAGAGATTAACTGTCATTACTGGTGAAAACCTCGAAGGAACGACTATAAATAGAACAGGAAAGTCATTAGTTATGAAGTCTATTTATCATTCATTAGGGGCGAAACTAACAAAATACACATCTAACTGGGGTAATCTTCAAATATCTACAATCTTAAGTTTTTCTTACGATGGAAATGAATATGAAATATATAGAGATAATGATAGATTTATATTAAATGAATATGGAAACCTTTTCTTCTTTAGTAATATTTCAGAGCTTAGAAAACGCTTCGTTGATCTTTTTAATTTTAGGATTAGAATGCCAATTAATAGAGATAATGATGACGTTATATATGCCTATCCTGGGGCAATTTTTATGCCGTTTTACATTGATCAGGATAAAGGTTGGTCAGGATCCTGGGATTCATTTCGTGATATTTTTAATGCTAAATGGAAGAAAGAGATATTGCTATATCATATGGGGGTTAGAACACCAGAGTATTATGACTTACTCGATGAAAGGGTAGAATTAGAGTTTCAGAAAACTGAGAATAATAAAGAAGAGGTTACATTAAAAACAGTTCTTAAGAAACATATCGAAAAATACAATAAATATTTAGATATTAACCTAGATTTAAATGAGTTTGAACATGAAATTTCTCAACTTACAAGTGAATTAAATAAACAAATGGATAAGCGAAATGAAATAAAGGAAGAATTAGTTAAGTGTTTTAATGAAATGAGAGAGTTTGATGAACTGTATGCTATTGCTGAGAAAGTATATAATGAGTTGTTAAAGGACATGGATTATGTTGAGAATGATCTAAGGGAAGAAACTATAATTTGTCCAATTTGTAGTACTCCACATGAGAATAGTGTACTAAATAGGTTCCATATTTATTCAGAAATAGAAGAATGTGAAAATACAATGCAACAGTACTTTAAAGAAAGAAATAAGATTGAAAAGCGAATTCAAAAACAATCACAAGAATTAAAGACTTTAGATGATTATATCTCGAAAATAGATGAGATTCTAAACAGAAAGAGAGAAGCAATCACTTTTAGAGACATTATTGTTTCAGAAGGTTCAAAATCTATATTGGATGATTTAAAAGAAGAGTTAACCAATATACAAAATGATACAAACATAATAGATTATCGACTTAAGGAAATTCGTAAAGAACAAAGTGCAATTACTAGAGCAGGAAAACATATTACAAACAAATATTTAGAAAGACTTAAAAATTATCTTGATATATTAAATGTAGTAGATATTGATGAAGCAGATGTGAAAAAATTTAAAACACATTTTAATAGCGGTGGAAATGACTTACCATCTGCAATTTTAGCACAAATATTTGCTTTATATTCTGTTTCAGCAGAGCATTCGGAAACAGTTAGTGCTCCGATAATTTTAGATGCTATTTTCCAACAAGAACCAGCAAAAGAAAAAATAAATACTATTTGGGATTTTGTGATCAACTATCAACCAGTAAAATCTCAATTAGTTATTTCAACAACTGAACTACATAATAGAGAAATTGAAGGCAAAATTATTCATTTAACAAAAGAAAGAGGACTACTAACATCTGAAGGTTTTATAAAAGAAAAAGAGAAAATAATAAAATATAAAAATGAATTATTAAACTTTCTAAAAGAATGTTAGTGGCAGTTTACCAATGTAGGTTTCGGCAGTATATTATTTGCATACGCTCGCTTTACATGGAGTGGCGAGCATGGTAGGCTATCCGCCTGGCGAAAGAGGTAGTTGTTAATCTTTCGCCCTTCGCCAGACACTATGCTCGCAGAGGCTCCATGTCAAGCTACAAAGAGCGGTGCATATTTATCATTATCACGAAATAAATATACTGCCATTACCTACATAGCTTGATTGCCAAATACACTAAAAGAAGAAATTCAGTGAGAGATATATAGCGTTCAAACTAACAAGACAATATAGAGTATACTTATAATAAATTTGTATCAATTTTGTACGCTTAAAATCTCTTCTTTTATCATTTTACACAAATTTTACACAAAGACGGTGCAAAACCTTATAAAATCAATACTTAGAGACCTATTTCGTAAACCCGTAATCAAACAACGCATACAAAAATGAAGCACCTCTTGCTAAGATAGAAATATCAATTGAAGGAGGTGCTTTTCTATGCCACATGAAGAACTAATCATCGTGCCCGTAACACTCCATCCTGAAAAAGAAGAACCTATGTTAGCGACCCCGCCAGTTTCCTCGGCAACTCCTGTTTTTATGATGAAATCAGGCGGCTTTGAACTTTCCTTCTTTAACGGTGTGGATGAGCATATCATTCAAACCGTCATAAGGGAGTTGAGAAATGAATGAGGCAAGATTATACAGACGTCAAGAACATTTATATTGTTTGTGGAAAGACGGATATGAGAAAGGGAATTGACGGACTAGCTACACTAGTTCAAGATAACTTCGAGCTAGATCCCTATGGCGATTCCATCTTCTTATTTTCCGGTTGGAGCAAAGACCGTTATAAATGTTTATATTTTGATGGGGATGGATTCGCCATGCTTTATAAACGTTTAGATAATGGTAAACTTCAGTGGCCTAAAAACGAAAATGAAGTTCGCAATTTATCGCAACAAGAACTTCGTTGGCTCTTGGAAGGGTTAGCTATTCAACAACCAAAAGCAATACAAAAATCTCCAAAAGGTGTTTTTTAACTATTCATTTTTCGTTCGATAGCGTATACTATAGCTATCTTAACAGAACGAAAGGTGGTGAAATTGCATGGTTCAATCTTCTCCTGATCAGAACGATAAATTAATTAAACTTTTAGAGGAACAATTAAAACAATCGAATCGACAGATCGAAGCTTTGCTATCTAACTATAACCCTATTCAAGGAAGTCGAAAAATACTATATTAAATAGTCTGGCCATAAAAACCTTAACAAAGTAGACCTCTCCCGATAGTCATTATTGTTAAGGGCTATCTTTTTAATATTTCACTACGTGATATCATAGCACAACGATTATAGTTATTAAATTATCCTTAGATAAACTTTGTATCTTAGTTGCTACTGTTAATTACTCAGTTTCCGTTATATTTATCATTAAAAATCTTAACCCACTGGGTATTAACTGGTCCGTTTATTACTGAATAATAGCCCCTGTTATGGTTGCCATGGAAAGATAAGCGGTCTTCATGAATAGAGACTGCAATTACGTCATTTTTAGTAATCATAGTGAATCTAAAACTTAATTCTTTAGAAACATCACTATTCCAATCATTATTGCTTATTTTTTTTACATTATATTGACTCAAGAAATCAAATAGTTCCTCAATAGCTTCTTCATTGGTGTTCCTCCAATATTCACTTCCATCTAAATGAAATTCTAATGACTCTACATGTTTTGAATCATAGCCTATTATTGTAAAGCATCACTTTATCCCATCCAAAATTGGCCTATTTAAATCAAATTCCTCCAGTATGATTACTGTACTTTCCTGACACAATATGCTAAATTTTTTGCATATTATAAGGGGGAGTTTTTTTATGATCATTTCATTTAATTTTGGAATTGGCCTTGAAGAGTATGGGGCAAGGGAAAAAGAGAATGAATTTCCAACATTTGACCGATGCCCCAATTGTAACTGCATTTCACAGGGAAATCTTCATCGTAACGGCTTCTATTGGCGCTATGGAATAGATGAACAAAGGGAACTGCGGATTCCAATTTGTCGTTTCAAATGCTTGGTTTGCAAGGTCAATATCTCTATTTTACCTGATTTTCTTATTCCTTATTTCCAACATACATTACATACGATTATTGATAGGGTACTTCGTTTCTTGGAGGGGAAGAAAGTGAATGAAAGCCGTCAGCAATTAGCCCAGCACGTCAGACGCTTTTATGAACAGCTTCATTGGATACATAGCTTTTTTGTGGATTTAGGGCATCAATTGGGGTTTTCAAAAAGACTCAAAAAAGAAGCCCTAAAATATATGAAAATGATCCTTGATTTTGGAGAATCATCCTTCTTTCGAAGGAGCTGGGGTCATTTATCATCATACTTTATGGGCAAATTAATTTTACCATATTTTTCGTAATAAAAAAATAGTATTAATCCCACATAAGTCTTGCCTATGAAACTATTGATGAAAAAAGTAGAATAAAAGCAATGGATAACCGGTTGTCCTTCTTATAAAAAGGAGGAAAAATTCATGAATGAGAAAACACGGGAAGAAATTGCTTTATTTCGTTATGGCTTGATTGCCCCACTTTTGAATGGGCAAATGAAGCCAAAGGAATATTTTCAAGAAATGGAGGGGAAAATCCACCAGGTTCCTTACTATGGGAAACGGAAGGTTGCAGCTAAAACCATGCAAGAATGGCTTCTTCATTACCGTAGGAATGGTTTTGATGCTTTGAAACCAAAAAGGCGTTCCGATCGTGGGGATTCTAGAAGACTATCGCCAGATGATAAGGATCATATTTTAGAAATACGAAGGGAATTTCTCCATATGCCTGTCAGTGTTTTTTACGACCAACTGATTAAACGTGGGGAAATACAAAAGCACGACGTTTCATACGCCACCATCAATAGGCTCCTAAAAGAACATAAGTTAGCTGGTAGATATCATACGAGCTATCATCCAGAAAAAGAACGGAAACGATTTGCCCACGATAAGGTCAATGTATTGTGGCAGGCGGATTTGTCACACGGTCCATATATTCAAATCAATGGAAAAGCGAAGAAAACGTTTCTTATTGCATATATTGATGACTGTTCCAGGCTTGTACCTTACGCACAATTTTTCTCTTCCGAGAAATTCGATGGATTGCGTGAAGTGACGAGGGAAGCGTTGATACGACGTGGGAAACCGACCATCATTTATGCGGATAACGGCAAAATTTATCGGTCTGATACGCTGCAATATGCATGTGCCCAATTAGGGATTACATTAGCACACACGCAGCCTTATGATCCTAAAAGCAAAGGGAAAATCGAGAGATTATTTAAAACCATACAAACACGTTTTTATCCACTGTTAAAAAGTGATCCGGTTCATTCCCTAGAGGAATTAAATGAACGTTTTTGGCAGTGGCTTGAGGAGGATTACCACCGAAAGCCACATGCCTCTCTAGATGGGAAAACACCACACGAAGTGTTCCATTCCCAACTAGATCATATCACATTTTTAGAGGACCTATCCATTTTAGATACCATTTTCTTAAAACGGGCAGAAAGAAAGGTAAAATTGGATGGTACAATTACGTTGGACAAACAATTATACGAGGTACCCTCTCACTATATTGGTCAAAAGATTGAAGTTAGAATGGATGAACAAGCTGTCTATATTTTCAAGGATGGAAAGAAGGTAGTAGAAGCCGTTCCAGTCTCTATGCATGACAACGCTCATATTAAGCGAAGACAATCGCCATTCGCCGTATCGGAAACAACAGATCAGGGGGAGGAAATGAATCGTGTATAAATCATTTTATTCCCTAGCAAAAACACCATTTTCCAAAGATATGAACCAAGCAGAAGCCTTCCCGTCCGCAGGATATCAGGAGGCATTGAATGGACTGGAATATTTACGGAAATCCAAAGGGATTGGGTTAGTTATCGGCGATCCCGGTGCTGGAAAGACATTTACTTTGCGGTCATTTAAGGAGTCCCTTAACCCAGCATTATATCATGTGGTTTACTTCCCATTGTCTACGGGTGGCGTGATGGACTTTTATCGGGGATTGGCTTACGGTTTGGGGGAGGATCCGAAGTTTCGTAAAGTGGATCTGTTTCGCCAAATCCAACAAGGAATTGAACGAATGGATCAGGAACGCAAGGTTACACCTGTCTTTATTCTAGATGAGATGCATATGGCAAAAGATGCCTTTTTACAGGATCTAGCTATTCTTTTTAACTTTCAGATGGATTCAACGAATCCTTTTATCCTTATATTAGCGGGCTTGCCACATTTAAAAACGCGACTGAATCTGAATCACCATCGACCATTAGCCCAACGAGTCATCATGAGGTATCAACTACAGCCATTAAGTAAAGAGGATGTATCCGCCTATATTGATCACCATTTGAAAATGGCAGGATCCAAAATGCCTATTTTCACAGCAACTGCCTTTGAGGCAATCGCTCTACGGTCCCAAGGATGGCCTCGAGTTATTAATACATTAACTATCAATAGCCTTTTATATGGGGCGCAACTGAAGAAAGAACAAATAGATGAAGAAATTGTTCGCCTGGCTGCCGAAGAGGGTGGTTTATGATGCGTCGTGGAATCATGTTTTTTGATTTTGGTAAGCAAGAATGGAATATATGGATTGGTCAGCAAGCCTATGAAATAGTACAAGGAATGTCAGTTGAAATACGTATTCAGAATCGTTATTTTAGAACTTGTATGGAGAAAGATAGCCCTGACTGGTTGATAACGATTGAAAATGAAGTCACATTTACACTCAGCCTATTTGAAGTGTATAGGGTACGTGTTTTACAAATGGATTTAATACCTGCATTTAATCTCCCTTTTTAGGGGGATTTTCTTTCAAATGCGCGTCTGAAAGAATTTGCATATTAATTTTCAAAACTGAATTAAAGTGAAAAAGTCGGCACATTATTTCAGATTTCTAACTGGATTAAAGTGAAATTAGATGTCTGGGATAATGTGCTAATTTACACTATTATATTTATTAAACTCTTTTCTTTATATTCGTTATAAATTGTTAAAGAGACTATTACGACTGGGAGTACAATCAGAACAAGGAGAAAGAACTTAAAAGCACTTTTTTTTTGTATATTTCTAGATAGTGTGAATGTATGAATCCGATTAGATAGATACGCCGTAAATGGAATTATGACTACAAGAAAAATCAAAAAGTTAGCGAAAATGCCTAGGGTAGTACTCCAGATTTGAAATTCAATAGCCAATAAATAGTTTAGGTAGGAGATAGCAAATAACACAAAGATGAAAATTATCCAGTAATACCTTTTTATATTATGCATTAAATCACCCTTTTTATTTAACTTTTATTATAGTATACAAAATAACAGAAAAGGGGGCGGAAGGTAACGCTCCCCTTTTCTAGTGTTGTCACTTTTTTACAAAAGCATCGAGACTTGGATATTCATCGTTTTTCTCAGCTTGTAAGTTGTAATCCAATTCAACAAAGGTGTTCCCGTTTATTTCTTCTGTTTTCACAAGCTCGAATACTAATGTCAATGAATCTCCTATTTCATATTCGCTTGAAAGATCTCCTTTAAAATAGATACTATGGTAATCTAGTTCAGGATATTCTGAGTTAAAGTTAAGTGTAGTGAATCCTTTTTCTTTACAGGCAGGAATTATGGAAGATGGGTTAGCTTGTCCTAATACAGAAGGTACTCCCCAAGGAGGCCCCCTAAGTCCACTACTTTCCAATATTGTCCTCGATGAACTGGATAAAGAACTGGAGAAAAGAGGACTTCACTTCGTCCGTTATGCAGACGACTGTAATATCTATGTTCGCTCCAAACGTGCGGGTTTACGAATCATGAATACTATCACTAAATTCATAGAAGAGAAACTGAAACTCAAAGTAAATGGAGACATTTTTGATAAGATTCCTCTTAAAAGTTTATTGGCATTTGTATTACTTATGACTTTATATTTAGATGAAGGACTGAAGAAAATAAGATCATTTTCATTTTTGGGTAAGCTTTTAATCAATTCTTTGAAAATTGACATTGTAACTTTATCTACCTTTATAGTTCTAACTGACTGAGGGTTTTTGGTTGGACCAAATTCTTGATGCATTTTTTTACTATATCCCCAAGTTTTATTAATATCTATTGTATTATGTGTAAAGTTAAAGTCACTGTGAGTAAGTCCAACTAGTTCCGCATACCTTAGACCTGTAGTTAAACCAAGGAGTAATAAATAATATCCCAGTCCTTTAGAAAGATTTAAATGTAATTCTTTTAAGAGCATTTTACTTTCAATGTAATTCAGGTGTTTTTCATTTTTCTTCTTAGATGGTATTTTTCCAATTATTTTTGCATTCCTAGTAAAATCAATTCGTATTATACCTTCGTCTATTGCCTCTTTTACAGCTCCTCTAATATGAGTGTTTATTTTTTCTGCTGTTTCCTTCGCGTGTGTTTCTCCAAACCAATTTAAAAACTTTTGATATTCTTTTTTGGTTATGTTCTGGATAGGAATATGACCAAAATATTCATTAATAGTTTTTGATGTATATTCGTAATGGTTTTTGTACTGTTGGTAATATCAAACTATGATTTGCAAAAAAATTGAGTTAGTTATCAAAAATAAGAGATATATTAAAAGACAATTATTTTCTATGCATTTATACATGAAGATAATTGTCTTTTTTTATAAATTAAAAAGGTTTACTTAAATTAGTCACTTGTTATAGGGGTAGCATCAGATTTTTGCATATTTACAAACGTTACGTTGGACTTAGATGGAACCGCCGTATACGGAACCGTACGTACGGTGGTGTGAGAGGTCGGAGGTTAATCGCCTCCTCCTACTCGATTTTCATCTCGTGCAAAATAGTATTTAAAATATGCGCAAAATACCGTTCAAAGTGACACCCTGATTTTACAGGGTTTTAAAAACGGTGTCAATTCTTTTAGGTTATGAAACTATTATTTTTACAATAATATATATATAGTTTATTATATAACTGTATAAAGTTATATAGATTTTGAAAGGAAATTGAAATTATGAATCCTTATTTAATTCCTCCGATTCAACTATGTAAAAATAAAAAAGGAAAGTTTTCACTATATCTATTCATATTAGAGTTATTTTTTAACTTTGTAATGTTAATCATAGAATTTTTAATTGGTTTAATTTTAGGTTCAATATTTACATTCATTCCTTTTGGGTTAATTATTTTTTCGGTGGAAGGAATTAATTACATTTTTGGTGTTAGTTGGTCGATTCCTTATAAAATGTTAATATTAATTATCTTATCAATCATCACTTTTGTCATTGCTATTAAATGGATAATTGAAGAACACGAAATAGAGTAGATATATTAGGATATAAAAAGAGGAGAATAATAATCATGATGAATAAGGAAAAGGCAAAAAAATCCTAGAAACATTAAATACGTCTAGTGGTACGTTCAGTTCAAATTCAATTTCTTCTTCTGTAATTGTGCAATATCTTTTGGATATATATATTCGTGGGATATATTGTAATACTCTTAATCGCACTTCTTATCTGAATCCTTTAAAAGTAAGTGCGTTATTATTTTCTAAATGATAAAATAAACAATAATTCTAGAAGGGGGGTAATGTTTTGAAAATGTTAAATAATGTAAAAACAGGTTGGATAATTTTAGCTGTTGCAATTTTTGTTATTGGATTAATGGGGTTGTATTATGTTTATCTATATACGCCGAAAGACTCTATTGAATTATATCAAAGTATCTCTAATCTAAATAATATAGATGAAGCTGAACAGATAATGTTAGAAGGATATGAAGTTAACCTAAATATAAATGATCTTGACTTTTTAACAGAGCCCGGAAATGCACCAACAGAAATACAACAGTATTCATTTTTTGTATATCAAGACAAGACATATATTGCGATGACTACACCCGGCACAAACAGACTGAAAGTATTGAAAATTGATAAGCTTCCAGAAGATATTAGAAAATTTTTCATAGAATTTTCTAAATAATATAACCCTAAAAAATTTGAACTTTCATCAATACCTATAACTTTCCCAATATAAACGAGACTAAATACCCATATCAAATAAAGAATATTCTAGTATAATTCTAATTGCAAGAAAATAACAAAAAAGGGGAAGGTTAGGTTATGAAAGGTTTATTAAGGATTTTTATTGTTTTGACTGCTTTTGTCGTTACTCTATCACCTATGTCTCAACAGATAGTTTCTGCTGACAGTGCTTCGAAAAACCATGATTATCAAACAGAAGTTTTTTATGATGATGACGGAAATAAAATTGAGCTTGAATACATCCTAAATGAGGAAGGTCTAAGAGTTAATACTTACGTCAATGGTGAATTGGCAGAATACTCCACGAGAGATAGAGAGGGAGATGGTCTTTCTGATGAAATAGTAAATTATTTTATCCATTCTCCACTTGACTCAAAAGGAATAAATAGTAATGAAATAAAAGAGGTTAAGAAATATAATGTAAAAGAAATAATTTCTGAAGTAGATAGGGAAGTAGAAACAGCAGCTGTACCTGGTGGCTACAAATGGGTAAGATCGCTAAAACATTCGGGATATAATCTAACGGGGCATTTATACCTTAATCTACAAGTGGAAAGAACAAAGTCATATGAGTATGACTTTGCTAAAGGAGCAGGATTATCAGCAATTGCCTCAGCAATTTCATATGTTTTTAATACTCTAATAGTCGCAATAGCTACCTTATTAGGTTCTTTAGGAGTAAGTTATAGTGGTGGAGTTATAAATGAATCGTTAAATGGTTGGTACAATGCATATGATTACGGCTATAATTACCTAGTCCAAGTCAATAACAAAAATGTATTATGGCATAAACAGAATAAAAAAGCTGTCACTTACTATAGAACAGATAATGGTAAACAATCTGTAAGAAATAAATATAGCACAAACTGGTATAAAGAAACCGATCTATTAAATGATGGAATTAACAACTATGTATATGGAAGATATTAATTTAGGAATCAAATATTTATAATAAGAATATTTGTTTTTCGGTAAGATAATTCCTATCCTAAATATTTATCCCATGTATCTATACTTTCAAAATGAACTGAACACAGCCTATACATAATTCAAAGCTCTTTTCGCTCCAGATAAGTCGTTCGCTACATTAGCTTCAAATAGTTTAATGCTACTTTTTTGTGGTATTGGTAACCATGATCCCCATTGCTTCTTTTTTAAATCGCTAAGAACCATTAGGACACCTGCTGCTCCTGTCGATACATCCATAGAACATTTAAATCCATAGTTTCCTGGGAAAAGAATTTCATCATTATGGTCCCTAACGAGATAATTGTTTAAGCCTTTTAAGAGAATGCTAATCATATCAGACTTATTATGTGTATGTTTAACCGCGTTTGCTAAAGGGATAAATCCTGCATAGCCACTCATCAGGCCGCCATTTGCTGAACAATAATAATAATTACTACTAATAAATCTCTCCAAGACTTTTTCTCTAATAGGATTCAAATAATCTTTATCATGATTATGAAATTCTAACATAGTTAATGCTATCCCACTCGAACCATCTTCTATATATGGGATTAGTCTGTCAATACCGCGACTGTCATCAACAACGTGTAAATCTTCATCTTGATCATATTCACTAGCATGCTCTATCGATCGATCTATAAGATTGTAAGCAATTTCTTTCCCCTCAAAATTATTAAACAATGAATTAGACTTAAATAAAAATAATGCTGCTCCAGACCAACCATTTATTAAACCATAATTGGAAATTTCTTCTAGATTATCGTAGTTCTCTTGATAAATTGTAATTACTCTATCGTAGATTAGCTTTAGACTTTGCAATAAATTATCATCTCCTAAAATTTCATAAAAAGAGAGATAGAGTAATCCAATTCCTGATAACCCGGAATAGATAGAAATATCCTCCTTCGTATTTACTTCTTCCTTCGTAAAGTTCTTTTGTAAATTTCTTAAGATCGATAGTGCGCTATTTTCATAGCCTAACTCATAAAGGACTGTTATAATGCCGGAAAATCCATCGTAAAGACCAATATTATTCTTTAGGTTTTCTGATTCCTTTTCTAGATAAGGAATAATTAGCTTAAACCATTCTTCTAAACTTGCTTTTATACCAACACTAAAATTTTTACCGCCTGAGCGAATTAGTGAAAGTATTGTCCCGAATGCTCCATAGGCAACATTATACTTATTTATAGATTCATTAAATTGTGCTATATCCCCTTTTATTAATGAAAATGAATCAACTTCTAAATTATTTATTAAACCTTTTTGCAGTCCACCTATGATGTGATTGAGATTATCCATACTCAGTTCTTTAGTTGGTGGACTTAATTTTTGATTTAAAAATGGTGACTGCGGTCTTAGATTCGTATACTTAGAAATTGTATTCTCGATCTCTCTCAAGAAGTTAATAGCTTTTTTGCCAAATTTTTGTTCAATATGGCGGTCATGAACATGAGTAATTTGTGGGGCTAAATCATAAACAGGAATAATTGGCAAAAAGAGAGTCCGAGCTATTCGATAAAGAGCAAACCAATCACCTTGCATGTAGTTTTTAGCCTCATTAGAAATATAACCAGGTGTAGCAATACTTGGATTATAGCTATTTCCAGGTGATTCAGCTGCTTCAAAGTCTATTAATGTCACTTTCCACTCATCATCCGAAAGCATGATATTATTAAGACTAAGATCACCCATTGCAACACCTTTATTATGTATTTCACCAATGATACGAATTAGTTGATTAATAATTATTATACACTTTTCCACATATTCTGTATTTTTATTATTATAATAAGTGAATCAATTTCATAATTGCTCTTTTTAAAAATTCACAGACCTACAGAATTTCTAAAATATACTTTTAAAAAACAATAATCACGCGGCTTGTTGCTGCTGAATTAATTGTGCATTCATACGATCTGCCGCTAACTTTGAAGCGTTATAAACAAGCGTAACTATGTCAAAATGACCTTTTGCACGCTTTCCAGTACGATATCGAACATTGTTTAGTTGAAAGAATTCTTTAAGATAAGCATTAACTCTTTCGACCGCAGTGCGACGTTTAAAAATATTTTTCCATGCCATCGATCCACGAGCTGGTGCCGAATATTTTCTAAGATCTGTCGTTATTTTCATTTTAAAAACCTTTTGACAGATGCCTTCGTTAGCCAATGGACAGTCACTACATTCTTTTGGTCTTGTATATTTTAAGGTTTCATATTTGGCATCAAAACTGTCGTAACGATAAGAATGCTCTCTGAAACAAGTAGGGGCAAAATGTTTATCAAAACCGATTGGTTCTCTTTCATTTCGCTTGTTGTATGCGATGATTGAGCGTTGTCCCATGCGGTGTACCTGTTCGTAGATGGGTTCATAATCATAGCCAGCGTCCATGGTTTGATAACACAAGGAAGAAAGAGATAAATTTTCATGGATTCCTTTCAGTAAAGGAATCGCTGCTTTACTATCATGTAAGTTTCCGGAAGAAAAAGCAGTCTGAAGAATATACTGACTCGACGTACCAACGGCTAAATTACCTTTATAGCCAAACCAAAAAACATTCTTACCTTCTGAATTCTTTTTCACACCCCACTTCGGGTCTACAGGCATTTCAGAGCGTAATTCATCTAAAGGTGCGTCTAATTGAGCTTCAATTTTCTTTTCATAAAGAGGCAGACTAGCTTCCTTTTCAGCTTGTTCTTTTAGCCATTGGTCACGCTCTTCTTTGGATTTGCGACCACGTTTTTTCGGCTCTGGTTTTGACTTTTCTTCTTTTGATGGTGCTTGATCACGAGCTTCAAAATGAGTGGCATCAATAGCGACTGTATCATCTGTAATAAAACCTTCTTCAATTGCTTGGAGGACAACTTTTTCAAATACATCCTCCAAAATATTGGACTCCACTAATTTCGTTAGGAGTCGAGAATAAGAGGATTCAGAAGGTACCCTATCTGAAACTAGGAACCCGCAATTTAGTTTAAAGGTAATATCATCCTTGAGGCGTTGAATAAGATCCTTTACCATCGGAATACGCTCAATATATCTAACGAAAATAGAGATAATCATGGCGGCATAGTTTAGTTCTTCCGGTGCGCCAAGTCGTGATTTTTTCGTTACTACATGATAGATTTTATCCAAGTCTATCGCTGCAATAATGGCATCATATTTTTGGGTAGGCTCCATGTCATATAATTCCTGGATGCCAAATAAACTTGGTTGTCGTATAATGGTCATAAGAAGCACTCCTTCAGTCTTTTTATGGTTGTATAGTCAACTACCATTATACAAGATTTGGGGAGGTGCTTCTTTTTTCAACTCTCAAAACCGTTGGGAGACATGGACTAAGAATTATGAAATTCATTCCGTTAGAAAAAATCTAAAATGCTTTAGGGTGATAAAGTGAATATACAAAAATTAAATGTGTTTATTTCATTAGTAGAAACGAGAAAAATGACAGATACCGCTAAATCACTTGGTTTATCGACACCAACCGTATCATTTCATATTAAATCGTTAGAGGATGATTATGGGATTAAGCTTTTTCGAACTAACGCAGGTGGCTATCGACTGACAGATGCAGGGGAGATGCTTTATCACTATGCAAAGCAATTAAGCCAGACAAATCAAGCATTAGAAAAAAGCGTAGCAGATTATAAAAATGGAGAAAAAGGTTCTCTAAAGCTAGGTGCAAGTGGTGTTCCAGCACAGTTGTTTATGCCGGAATTAATCCATCAACTAGCTGAACGCTATCCAAAGGTCAAGGTTTCCTTAGATGTAAAAACAGCTCCAGATATTGAAAGAAGACTATTATTACAAGAACTAGATTGTGGCTTAATTATGGAAACAGGTAATAAGGAGCAAGATCTTTTATATGAACCTATTACTAGTGATAAGATTGTGCTAGCCTTTAGTAAGGACCATTCATTTAACGGGAAAATAAGTTTAGAAGAAAATGATTTATACAATCAGACACTACTAGTTCACAGACTATCTAGTTCAACAGGTCGCTTTTCCCAGTCGTGGCTACAAGAAAAGAAGTTAAGGATGGAAATGATTCAACTAGATTCTGTTTCAACAATTATTAAGATGTTGTCATATGGAAAGGCTGTCGCACTTATTTCTAAACGATTAATAGAAAAGGAAGCACATTTATCCTATATTGATATTGAATTTCAAAATCAAGATTTAGAAAGACAAATTCATTTTGTTTATCACCGTAATTTATGGATAAGTGGGCCATTTCAATATTTTCAAGAGCTTGTGAAAGCTTTAAAGAAAGAGTTAGCTCAAAATGTGAATCGAATCGGCTAAATAGCAAAACTGGTAATGAACTATATGTGGCCAATGCACTTGATCGGCGAACAACTAGCTCTATTTAAGATTTGCTTTATTATATGGTAATTTACCGACATACAAAACAAGCCATTTGGTATAGAGCTGATTGGAGACTTGTCGGAAATAAAGAGGGATTTTCAGTTTATTGAGAGGGGGTATCATAGATAGTAATTGATAAGCTCGTAAACCTAGATATAAATAGGTTTATGGGTTTTTTGTAAGAAATACGATTGATAACTATATGTTAATATACCGTTTTATGCAATTTTTTACATGTTTTATACAGACAGACTCGCAATTATTTGTACTGGGACTTTGTTCGTCTTGCCATAAACTAGGTATTAATACTCATTTTTTGTAGTCGGAAAGTTCTAATAATATTTAATCATCTTTAATATTAGGATTTTTAATGATAGCCTTTTATTCAATGCTTTTGAATATCCCCGGTTATTCGAGGGGGGACTAAATGCAGTAGGACTTCTAGGGAATGGGCCGGTCAAAGGCAGTTTAGTGTTGCCACTATACATATTTGATATTTGTAAGAGAAGACCAAATAAACACCTGCTACGGAAGAACGTGGATGAATTATATATAGAAGGTTTCAGCTAACAATTCCGCGCATTACATGTAAAATCCTATATTTTATGTTAAACTATAATAGTTTCATATATTTTTTAACAAAAATAGCTGTTAATTCATTAGTTTAATGTATGTACATTCATATTTTTGTCCTTTGATTATTTTCCTTTTATGGATATGAATCGATTATATTCCTATCCAGTAGAAGGGCAGTATACTCCACTTATCTAATGAACCGTATAGTATTAGGAATTTAACCCTAATTCCCCTTGATTATTTTTCAAAAATTATTTTAGTTTAGCAGGAGAGATTAGATTTCTCTGGCAAACGCAGTTGATGGCAGAAAGAAATAGAGAGAGTATTACTTTTGTCTCAACGTACATAAAAGAAAGGAATAGTTATATTTATGCGTAGAGTTTCAAATGTTTTTTGGATTTCACTTGCAATTGTGTTGATATTAGTCGTATTTGGTGTAGTTTCACCAAGCACCTTTGAAAAAATCACTAATAATATCCAAGCTTTTATAACAACATCGTTTGGTTGGTATTACCTTATTTTAGTGACCATTATTGTATTGTTTTGTGTATTTCTTATTTTTAGCCCTGTAGGTGCTATTAAACTAGGAAAGCCTGAGGATAAACCCGCATTTTCTAAACCTACTTGGTTTGCTATGCTATTTAGTGCAGGTATGGGTATTGGACTTGTGTTCTGGGGAGCGGCGGAGCCACTTTCTCACTTCATGGATCCCCCGTTAGCAGAAGGTGGAACAAATGCAGCAAATAAAGAAGCCATAAGGTATGTTTTTTTTCACTGGGGAATTCATGCTTGGGCTATATATGCAATTGTAGCGTTGGCATTAGCTTATTTTAACTTCCGTAAAGGGGAGCCAGGCCTTATTTCTGCAACGTTAAAACCAGTACTAGGAAAAAGAGCGATGGAAGGGCCTTTCGGAACCGTTATTGATGTGCTGGCTGTTTTTGCTACAATTGTTGGTGTTGCCACTACTTTAGGGTTTGGAGCCACACAGATTAATGGTGGATTATCATTTTTGTTTGGGATACCGAATAATTTTCTTGTACAGTTAATTATTATCGCTATCGTCACCATACTGTTCATGATATCTGCCATGTCAGGACTAGGTAAGGGGATTAAATATTTAAGTAATACAAACTTGGTTCTAGCAGTTGGGTTATTCTTATTAATGTTTATTGTAGGACCTACGATTCTCACATTAGACATGTTTACAGATACAATCGGTGGATATATTCAAAATATAGTTCAAATGAGCTTTCGAATTGCACCATTAAATGATGGGCATCGTGAATGGATCAATGAATGGACGATATTTTATTGGGCATGGTGGATTGCTTGGTCACCATTTGTTGGGATTTTCATTGCGCGTGTTTCAAAGGGAAGAACAATTCGCGAATTCTTAATTGGTGTTTTATTACTACCATCTGTTGTGAGCTTTTTATGGTTTGCGGTATTCGGTACTTCCGCAATTGAAGTACAAAATGCTGGAAATGTAGATTTAACGAACTTTGTTACAGAGGAAATTTTATTTGCGATATTTAATGAATTTCCATGGTCAATGGTACTCTCGTTTGTAGCAATAACACTTATTTCTACTTTCTTCATTACGTCAGCAGACTCTGCAACATTTGTACTGGGAATGCAAACAACACGTGGATCACTAACACCTCCAAATTCAGTGAAATTTACTTGGGGAATTGCACAATCCGCTATAGCCATCATTCTGTTATATAGTGGAGGATTAAAAGCACTCCAAAATGCTTTAATTGGAGCAGCATTCCCATTTTCATTGATAATTGTCTTAATGTTGATTTCGCTTTATCGTTCATTATCCAAAGAGAAGAAAGAACTTGGACTAGTAATCAAGCCAAAACCTCGTAATACAAATACAGCTAAGGAAGCGGAAAAAAGGAAGTAGAACCTTTCAATCAGTGACTTAATCTGTTTTAAATGATATGAAAAGAGTTTATATAAATAGTTTTATCGAAGCCAAAATAAGAGATAGTATGGTACTACGTAAGCCCGAACTAAGAAATTTTATAATAGAAGCAACTAAAATTAAAAACAGAAACGCCAAATAACCGTGAATCTGAGATGTTTTAAACAGATTTACGGTTATTTTATTTTTTTGCACATGTTGCTTGAATCGCCTTCGCCCAAGGCATGTACTTATTTAAAGTTTCTGGCGTTCGATGGATATCCAGATTTGGTAGTTCTGTTAGTAATTTCACCAAATATTGATAGAAATCCACACCGTTAGCTTTCGCTGTTTCTGCCATACTCAAACAAATCGCATTGGCCTCGGCACCAGCTTCGCTGACGGAAAACATCCAATTTTTTCGACCGATCACACTAGGGCGTATCGCATTTTCTGCTGGATTATTATCCATTTCAATGCGACCATCATAGAGAAAGGCACGAAGCCCATCTGTCAATTTCAGTGTATATTCGGCTGCTTTTCCAAGTGCGTTATTGCCGTAAAAAGGGGATTCCTCAATCCATTTCAGGAATTCTTCTACGATTGGTTTCGAAAGCTTTTGACGTCTTTTTCTTCGCTTACTCGGGGATAATTTTTTAAAATCCCTTTCTAGGCGATAAAGCTCGTCGCAAAATTTCACTCCAATCTGCCCGTTTTTACTGTTCACTTTCAACCAATATCGGCGAACGTGTGCCCAACAATTTGCGAAGGTTACGCCTGGGAGTTTATCGTATGCAGAATAGCCGTCACAGATAATGGTCCCTGTAAAGTTCTCTACAAATCCTTGGAGAACGGATCTCGCACGTGACAACGCACTTTGAAAGAGAATGATAACGGGGCCTTGGCTAGGAGCGCTACGGTACACCCAATTATAGGCATTGGAATTTCCTGGTTTCCCGTCGGAACGATGAATAATTTTTCCGTAGGTTTCATCCACGTGTAAAATAGATTTGTTCATCATCATTTCCTTCATCCGTTGGTACACGGGAAGTAACCAATCCTGAGCTGTTCGTATAACCCAGTTAGACAAATTCTTATCGTTCGTATGTAGGCCACAACGCTCCCATTCTTTTACCTGACGGTAAAGCGGAAGATACTGGATAAATTTATCATAGATTACTTTCGCTAGAATGCTAGGACTTGTCAGACTACGTTGAATAGGAGCCTGTGGTGCTTGGCCTCTTTTTATTTGTGCGTTCTGAAAGGAATGTCCCTTACAATTCTTGCATTCATAAGCATGTTCTACATGCTGTATTTTCTTCATCGTTGCTGGAATAAACATCGCTTCTTCTCGGACAACGGTGCTGCCCATTTCTGTCATTGCTTGCTGGCAACAATCGCATGTCGTATCTTCTGGGTGATGATGAATGACTTCTGTTTCGAGGTCATCTGCCAGAAAATCATTGCGTTTTCTATTTTTTGCTTTACGTTCAACAGTATATGCAATCTTCTGTTCGCTTTGTTCTTCTGTGTGCTCAGAATAGTTAAAAGAATCGTCATCATCCTCATCATCGAATAACGACGTTTGCCCATCGGGTAGATTGTATTTCGATTGCTCCGTTTTCGAACCATATAGTAGCTTCGTTAAGTGGCGAACTTGCTCGGTCAAAGCTTCGATCTGTCGATTCGATTGTTTTAATTGTTCCTCTAAAAGTTTAATTAATTTATCGTTCTGATCAGGAGAAGATTGAACCATGCAATTTCACCACCTTTCGTTCTGTTAAGATAGCTATAGTATACGCTATCGAACGAAAAATGAATAGTTAAAAAACACCTTTTGGAGATTTTTGTATTGCTTTTGGTTGTTGAATAGCTAACCCTTCCAAGAGCCAACGAAGTTCTTGTTGCGATAAATTGCGAACTTCATTTTCGTTTTTAGGCCACTGAAGTTTACCATTATCTAAACGTTTATAAAGCATGGCGAATCCATCCCCATCAAAATATAAACATTTATAACGGTCTTTGCTCCAACCGGAAAATAAGAAGATGGAATCGCCATAGGGATCTAGCTCGAAGTTATCTTGAACTAGTGTAGCTAGTCCGTCAATTCCCTTTCTCATATCCGTCTTTCCACAAACAATATAAATGTTCTTGACGTCTGTATAATCTTGCCTCATTCATTTCTCAACTCCCTTATGACGGTTTGAATGATATGCTCATCCACACCGTTAAAGAAGGAAAGTTCAAAGCCGCCTGATTTCATCATAAAAACAGGAGTTGCCGAGGAAACTGGCGGGGTCGCTAACATAGGTTCTTCTTTTTCAGGATGGAGTGTTACGGGCACGATGATTAGTTCTTCATGTGGCATAGAAAAGCACCTCCTTCAATTGATATTTCTATCTTAGCAAGAGGTGCTTCATTTTTGTATGCGTTGTTTGATTACGGGTTTACGGTACTACTCTTATTTTGGCTTTTTATATTAGGAAATAATTCTTAGAAAAAGTGGATTGGAAGTGGCTAGAATATAAGAGCCGAAGCAAGGATATTCACCGGGAGAATTAATCGATACAGGAAAAAGAGTGGTACCTATCAATATATTTGATTAGTACCACTCTTTTCATTTATTAAACTGCTTTATAATTTTTTCACTAAATAGCAAATTATCTTTAGCTAGTCTCTTAGGCTACATTCTGATTTGAAGGTACTTCCATATCAACAACCAAGTTCTCTTTTCTATTCTTATTCCCTTTCCAGAAGAATAAAGCAGTAATGAGCATGGTCATGATGATACCGCCTGTATGTGCTGCTGAATAAGATAAGCCGAAGCCTAGATTACTATCATATAAGATATAGGTTAATACCATATCGGTAATGAATAAGGCTGGGATTAGTGAAATGAAATAATTCTTCTTTTTAACAAACAAATACATCGTACCAATCCACAGAGCCAGTGCTGCAGTGCCTTGGTTGGCAAATGAGAAATAGCGCCATAATAGGTTGAAATCAATAGTGGTTAACCAGTAAGAAACCGCGAACATTGGAAGTGCAATCATTAAACGTTTTCCCATTTTTGTTTGACTCATCCTGATGTAATCGGCGATGATATTTCGTGCTGCACGGAAAGCTGTATCTCCAGATGTAATCGGTAACACAACGGCACCAAGAACAGCAATTGTACCACCAACAGCGCCTAGTAAAGTCATGGAAACTTCATTTACAACAAGGGAAGCGGTACCCTCATTAATTAATCCTTGTAGACCTTGACCATCGAATAAACTCATAGCAGCGGCTGCCCAAATCATGGCAATGACACCTTCTGCAACCATCATTCCATAGAAAATGTAGCGTCCTTGCTTTTCATTTTGTGTCGTTCTAGAAATAAGTGGTGATTGAGTCGCATGGAATCCAGATAATGCACCACAAGTAATGGTTAAGAATAATATTGGTAGAATCGGCAAATCAGCTGGATGCATATTCGTTAATGATAACTCAGGAATTGTGTAATCTGATAATAATAATGCTATACCTACTGCAATTGAACCAATTATTAATACTGCCCCGAAGAAAGGATAAACCCTTCCAATAATCTTATCAATCGGTAGAATAGTAGACAAGATAAAATAGGAAAAGATTAGTAAAATAATAGCAATCAGAGCAATTTTACCATCAATTAAATTATGCAATAAGGATGCTGGTGTCGTGACGAACACGGTACCTACCAGTAATAATAACAATAGTGCAAAAACATTAACTAAATGACGAGAAAGCTTCCCTAAGAATTTCCCAGCAAGTTCTGGTATATGAGCACCTCGATTTCGGATAGAGATCATCCCTGTTAAGTAATCATGAACTGCCCCTGCGAATATGGAGCCTAACACAATCCATAAGAATGCCACAGGTCCATATAGAGCACCCATGATTGGCCCGAAGATAGGGCCAGTTCCAGCAATATTCAATAATTGAATCAATGCATTTTTCTGCTTGTTCATTGGTACATAGTCAACACCGTCTTGATTGGCGTATGCAGGTGTTGGCCTATTTGCATTTGGTCCAAATACCTTTTCCACATATTTTCCATAAGTGAAATAAGCGGTAATCAATAAAGCTATGGCAACAATAAAAGTAATCATGTGAAACCCTCTCCCTACGTTTGATAGCAAGCGCTTACAGTAATGTCACTAATCATTATAATACAAAATATTCAATTTGAACAAACTACTTTAATTTATGGAATGCCATCTAAAACATGGGGAAATCTTTTCGTTAGGCAGAATTCATATTTGTACAATCACAGCTTACACTTCGTTCTAGAATTCTCTAGTGATGACTAATGGTGAGTATATCATCTTAAACAAAGACATGGGTCTCTTGCTAAGGTTGAGCCTATGCTTGTCAAGACTAAATAGGTATCTACTTTTCTATGATAATGATTTACAAGATGTAAAATTACTATTG
This sequence comes from Ornithinibacillus sp. FSL M8-0202, assembly GCF_037975285.1. Lineage (GTDB taxonomy): Bacteria > Bacillota > Bacilli > Bacillales > Amphibacillaceae > Ornithinibacillus > Ornithinibacillus massiliensis. The sequence continues at coordinate 945,354 of NZ_CP150248.1, read as the reverse complement.
ACGTATATACTGAGTAAGTATATACTCGGTATATAAATACTCAGTATGTAAAAAGGGTGGAGAAAGACATGGATTTTATATTGAGATACCAGTGGGAGATATTTATTTTAGCCGAAGTGTTATCACTAATTTTCATTCTGTTGTTTGGTGTTACTCGCTATGTAGCAAACAAACGAAAGTTAAGCTTGGGCTTCCTATTTCTGTTTATCGTGTTGTTGTTTCTGGAAGCTGCATTAGCACTGTTCGTCTATAAAGAAACGGGAGAAATTTCTACATTCCAAATTGTCATTACCATATTTGTTATATATGCTTGTACGTTTGGGATTAGTGATTTTAAGAAGCTTGATCGTTGGATGCGTTTAAAAATTGGCAGCTGGCGTGGCACAGAACTACTAACGGAAAAAGACAAATACGTGATGCAGAAACAAAAGGATCCAAAATATATTGCAAAGAAATATCGAATCAGTTCCATAATCCATTTACTTGTTTTTATCATCGTTCAATTGATTTTCTTGAATTACAGTCTAGACAATTGGAATCAAGTTTTGCCTTATTTACAAGATCTATCATGGATAGGTACGGAAATTATAGGGGAAACACCATATGCTAATGAGACATTATATGGGATATCGATGGTTTGGGGATTAGTGTTTATTATTGATTTTATTTATTCATGGTCATATACCATATTTCCATCAAAACAGAGGGGTGAATAGTATGATTAACGTTACTGAGTTGAAGAAGGAATATAAAACAGGTAAAGAAACCGTACAAGTTCTAAAAGGAGTTGATTTTTCGGTAGAGGAAGGGGAGTTTGTGTGTATTATTGGTCCGAGTGGTTCAGGTAAAACAACGTTACTCCATTTACTTGGTGGTCTGGATACACCTACATCTGGTTCTATTAAACTTGATGGGGTGGATATTGCGCTTAAATCAGAAAAAGAACGTACATTAATACGGCGTAAGGACATTGGACTAATCTTTCAAAACTACCAATTATTACCGACATTAACGATCTATGAAAATATCGTATTTCCATTGCATGCTGACGGAAAAAAAGTACCACCTGGAAAAGTGGAGGAATTATTAGCGGCCGTTGATTTAGTAGGCTATGAGAAACGGTTTCCTAATGAACTTAGTGGAGGACAACAGCAACGTGTGGCTATTGCAAGAGCATTAATTCACGAGCCTTCGATCTTATTGGCGGATGAGCCAACTGGGAATCTAGATAGACAGCGTTCTAGTGATACACTTGATTTACTAGCGAAATTTCATCTGGAGAGAAAACAATCGATTGTTATGGTAACACATGATATGTTTGCCGCGGGTTATGCCGATCGAATTGTATTATTTAAAGATGGTTTAATTGAAGCAGAAGTGACGAGGGAGGATGAGGATTATGCTAAATTCCTTTCGCGTTTCCTGGCGTAATATTACACGGCATAAAAAGCGCTTTTTATTTACACTGATTGCAATAGCCCTAGGTGTTTCCGTCATGACGAGTATGCTCATTGCAAAGGCAACCTTCTCCAATATTATGGATGAGCAAGAAAGATTAACCGCTGGCAATGCGGATTTTAAGATATATGGAACGGAGCGGTTTTTCTCTGCAAATGATTTAGGGGATTTGCCTGATCGGGATGAGGTGACAGAAGGGATAGCACTATTAACAAAGCAAGGCTTTGTTGATATGGAAACGGACTCTCCGGTGCAAGCAACGGTAAACTTCACAGGGCTATCGGACTTTCAAAATGACATTATGCCATTACCTGTAAAAAAGGGAGATGTGACGAAGGAAGGATTAATCCTAACAGAAAATACAGCTAAACTTTGGGGGAAAGACATTGGCGATACAGTATCTTTTCAGAATATGGGTAGCTTGGAAGTTACGGCTATTGTATATGAAGGTGGAGTCTTAAATAGCCCGAAAACAATGGAAGCAGCAAATTTCCGAGACTTTGAGGTAATCGTTCCACTAGCTATTCTACAAGAATGGGTGGGAATGAGTCAGCAGATTACGGAGTATCGCTTTCAAGTTGATGGGATTCTGGACCCACAAGAACTGCAAGCGGAATACGAAAGGGATTTAGCAGGCTCTGATTTGTTTGTTCAACCAGTTGTCGTAGATACCCAGCAATATAATAATGTGGATGGGATGTATTTTGTATTTGACCTAATAGCAATATTATCGATCTTTATAAGTGCTTTTATTGCGTTCAATATGATTCGTACGAGTATTATAGAACGCAATAATGAGATTGCTATTATGAAGAGCTTAGGCTATACAAGTAGAAATGTGATTCAACTTATTTTTAAGGAAATTGGTTTTCTAGCAGGAATAGGTACTGTGCTTGGTTTAAGTTTTGGGGTTTGGCTAGGAATGGTTGTTCAAGAGATTTTAATTTCTTCCATTGTGACACAAAATATCACGTATGAAGTAGAAATCGTGTCACCTATGATTATATCAGCTATCATAGGGATCGTATTTCCTTTTATAGCAGCAGCAATCCCAATATACAAGGCTGGTAAAATCCCGATATTAGATGCAATGGCAGGTCAAAAAAACGAAAGTGTAAATAAAATTAACATACCAAGAGTGATAATAGGTGTTCTTTGTACCGTTCTTGGATTGATTGATAATGTATGGGCGTTTTTACTTCTATTCATCGGGCTTGTTCTCCTGTTCCCGCTATGGATGAAGCTTACTCGATATGTCCTTAGACCAATCATTGTGATGTTGTTCGGTTTCTTAGGAAACCAAGCAGACTGTTCATTGAAGCAATTTGAGAAACGAAATGCAAATACTGCTGCGATGCTGGCTATTGGAGTTAGTTTAGCATTATTTATGAGTGCGGCATTAGAATCGTTGCCTGTAGGAATGGAAAAGGATATCCGTGCAACCTTTGGTGGGGACATTATAGTAGAGAAAGAAACCGCCTGGACGGAAAATGAGATAGAAGCCTTAGCAACTATAGAAGGTATTGAAAAGGTAGAGGATTATGCGGAAATACCGAATGTGACATGGTATTCTCCAGATGATGAACTTAGAGAATTTTCCATCTTTTCTTTTTCAGGTAATAATGATGCTAGTATGTTCGATTTAACGGAAACGACAGATGTAACAAGTCATATGCCATCTATTTATATAGGCGATCGTGCATTAGCTGAAATGGGGGCAGCAGTCGGGGATATATTTACCTTTCACACGCCAGCTGGTGAGACAGAATTTTTTATCAAAGGAACAGTTCAATCCGCTCATTATTCAGGTTATGTAGGATTTGTAGAGGAACCAATTGTACAGGACTACTTGAACTGGGCATGGAACTATCATATAACGATTGATGTAATGGATGAAGAGACTATTCCAATCGTGTTAGCTAGTCTTTGGACTACTTATGGAGATTCAATTGCAAATGTAGATATGAGGCAATTAATTATTGAGCAAGCAAAAAGTGGGCTTGAAGGTATGAATGATTTGATTGTTGCCTTACTCATATTAGTCATTGCGATTTCTGCAATTGGAATTAGTAATACGCTATTTATGAATACGTTAGAGCGTACGAAAGAACTCGGGACGATGAGAGCATTAGGTTTTACAAAGTCACAAGTGAGAATTATGATTATAGCAGAAGGGTTGTTAATCGGTATTACTGGTGTCGTCGTCGGAATATTGTATGGAATATTAGTCATTTATTTAAATGCTACTTCGAATCAAGCGCCAGCGTTTCTTGAATTTTCGGTTCCATGGTCTAGTTTAGTTATATCTGTTGCAGGAGGAATTGTATTTACCCTTCTTGCTGCCTGGATACCAAGTAATTCAGCATCAAAAATATCGATAAGAGAAGCAATAAATTATGGATAAGCGAGGAATATCAACATGTCAGTAAAACATTCACTACTCGCCCTATTGTATGAAAAACCTAGACATGGTTATGAATTAAAGACCGGATTCGAGGAAATGGTGCAAGGAATGTGGCCATTAAATGCAGGACAGGTATATACGACACTTGACCGACTAGAAAGGGATTCACTAGTAGAAACCCCAGGTCATGATAAGAAGGACCGCAAGCTCTATACGATTACAACTGCCGGTAAAGAGGAGCTCTGGCGTTGGTTGGAGGAGCCTGTTGGTAGATCCTTGTTCAAGGACGAATTTTACTTTAAGTTTCTATGTGCCAATCAAGTGACTTATGAGAATAGGCAAAGCATGATAAGAAATCAAAAGGAAACGATGATAAAGGATGTTCTTCATCTTACCCATCTCAAGAAGCAAATGGTAGGCTCAGGAAATGAAACGATGAAACTGCTTATTGAAGGAGCGTTGCTTCATTTAGAAGCTGATATAAAATGGTTAGACATGATTGCGGAAACGTAAAAGGTCTTTCCATAATGGTTAAGGAATGGAAGGAGCTTATAATTGTTTACAAGTATGGATTTTGCTCCAGCTATTCTTGATTTTATTATAAAAAGGAAAAGATAAGACAGGGGCTCCTGTCTTTTTTCTATGAAAGAGCTGAGGAGGCTCACCAGTCGCCCGGCGGTAAAAAAGAATACACTGCGAGGTCTTTTCGAGCAGATGTCGATCCTGTACTGGAAGCAACCACAAATATATTTCCGGGGAGTGTCTAATGCGCTAACTCAAATGTTCGGTTTCCTATGTTAGAAATAGTTTTGTTCCATCCTCTAAAAGTAAATGGTAAAGTTTATAATGTTTGGAATTAACTATAGCTTGATAAAAAGCGCTTATGCATGCTATAAGTATATAGGTAACATTGACATTATAGCGTTTTATTTTTGGGGGATTTGATACTGACCTGATATTCCGTAGTGAAAGGATTTGAATTTAATATGGTAGATAATTTTTGGCGTGATTTACCACGGCCATTTTTTATACTTGCTCCAATGGAAGATGTGACAGATGTTGTTTTTCGTCATGTCGTGAGCGAAGCAGCTAGACCGGATGTGTTTTTTACAGAGTTTACAAACACGGAGAGTTACTGTCATCCAGAGGGAACCCAAAGTGTACGTGGACGTTTAACTTTTACAGACGATGAACAGCCAATTGTTGCCCATATTTGGGGTGATAAGCCCGAATACTTCCGACAAATGAGTATTGGTATGGCGGAGCTGGGGTTTAGAGGTGTGGATATTAATATGGGCTGTCCTGTGCCTAATGTGGCAGCAAAAGGAAAGGGAAGCGGCCTTATCCTTCGTCCGGAAGTCGCTGCAGAAATAATACAAGCTGCAAAAGTGGGAGGATTGCCTGTAAGTGTGAAAACAAGACTTGGTTATACGGATGTAGATGAGTGGAGGGACTGGCTAACACATGTATTGAAGCAGGACATTGCTAATCTTTCAATTCATTTGCGTACAAGAAAGGAAATGAGCCAAGTTGACGCTCATTGGGAGCTAATTAAAGAAATCAAAGATCTTCGTGATGCAATAGCACCAGAAACACTGTTGACGATTAATGGAGATATTCCAGACCGTCAGACTGGTTTACAGCTTGTGGAGCAATATGGTGTTGACGGAGTGATGATTGGCCGTGGTATTTTTAAAAATCCATTTGCATTTGAAAAAGAGCCGAGAGAACATAGCAGCAAGGAATTACTTGATTTGTTAAGATTGCATCTTGATCTTTATGATAAATATTCACAAGAATTAGAGACACGCTCGTTCAAGGCTCTTCATCGCTTCTTTAAGATTTATGTTAAAGGATTTCGAGGGGCGAGTGAATTAAGAAATCAGTTGATGAGCACAGAGTCAACGGATGAAGTACGTGCAATGCTTGATAACTTTGAATTAGACAATTAAAAGAAGACTTTGATGTCATTATTAATTCATACCTTAGATAAAAATACTCCCCATGAGGCAATACAGATTTTTCTTTAGAATCTGCGTACCGTATGGGGAGTATTCTTTTGAACAATCAATATCGGCAACTCTAACTTAATCAGAAACTTAAATTCCCAACTAAAAATCCCACCAATAATCAGGTTCTATTGGCAAGTCTCTATTTAAAGGAACCGTTTCTCCTATTTGTGGAGCCATTATATTCACTTCTAATCTTTCAGCTTCTTTTAATGCGCGTTCAATTGGATCTGTCCAGCTGTGATAGCTGAGGGTAAATGCAGCCCAATGAATTAACATCATATTCTTTCCATTTACATCTAAGTGGGCTTGAAGGGCTTCTTCCGGTTTCATATGAGCCCAGTCCCAGAGCTCATCATATTGACCACCTTCAATTAGTGTAATATCAAACGGACCGTATTTTTCTCCTATTTCCTTAAAATGTTTATCATATCCGCCATCCCCACTTGTATAAAAACGTGTATTCTCCCCAAGAATAACCCAACCTCCCCATAAAGTGGAGTTGCGATTGAGTAGCCCTCTTCCTGAGAAATGTTTGGAAGGAGTCAATGCAATCGTTAAACCATTAAAATCTGTTTCGTCCCACCAATTAAGTTCTGTAATTCTTTCTTTGCCAACTCCCCATCGAATAAGGTGAGTACTTACTCCTAGAGGAACAAAAAAATGAGATCCCTTCTCCTTTAGCTTAAGTATGGATGTATAATCTAAGTGATCATAATGATCATGCGTAATGAAAACTGCATCTATAGGTGGTAATTCTTCAATGATATGTAAAAGATCCTGACTATAGCGTTTGCTTCCCCCTACAAATGAAACTGGAGAGGGTCTAGGTCCAATCATTGGATCCACCAATATTTTCTTATTATCAATACTTAATAAAAAAGTAGAATGACCAAACCAAGTTAAACTATCTTCTTCACTTTTCACCATTTCCCAATCAAATTTAGAAATAGGTAAGTCCTCAGTTGGAGAGCGATCGTTATCTCCTGGGAATATAGATTCTTTAACCATCTTGAACATCCCAGAGATTCCCATGTTCATCTCCGTTGCTACTTGATTGGTAAACTTTCCGTTTTGATAGTTAGGTAATTTCTCAAATTTCTCTTGTTGTTGTTTACTTGGATTTCCACCGAACACGGGGTTAATAGTTAAAAATAAAATAATGGATACCAATAGTAGAATTAAAAAAATTACGAAATATAGCATTGCTCTTCTCATTGCTCCTCCTGTAATGTAATAAAAATGAACCTTTTCTTAAATATTCTCTTATACAAAGTTGCATTTGAACGACATCAATACTTTTGTATGTATAGTCATTATCCTCCATTAAGAATGGTATGTGAAATGTGAAGCGCTTTTGCTTTAAGAAATTGTTAATTAACATACTATAACAGGTTTTAGGAGATTCGACGAAACCTTGTAGTGATAATAAAAAAAGAGTCCATTATCGAAGGATTGACAAAATGGCCTCTTATTAAACAGCAATATTTATTTTAAAATGATATGGGTTGAACTAGGGATTTCTTCGTATAATAGATTACTTTTTGAATACTTATAATTCATAATCGTGATAATTAATGACCAATTAAAATAGTTAAAATAGCAAAAGAGCCGTTCGAAAATTTTTTTCAATGTAGATATAAAATAATTTTCTAAAGCAGAATAACATTCAGTTACGGTTCTTATAGGAATATTGCCTTCTTGTATTTCACCAATATTAATTAAGGTGAGCTTAATCGTAAAGGCGTTGAACTATTTCAATTGAAAAGTAGTTAAAAGGATTGCATCCCACCATAATTTAATCACGAGTAATTTTATTGCATGTTTTCATAATGGCATCAAAACCCGAATTAATTTATCTAGCAATAAAAGTGTGGGCTATATAATAAAGATGTAAATGTTCAAGAAAATATCAATAAATAGTATTATCAAATACTTTCTTGATAATTTTTACAATTTTATTAGCTTCTTCATATGTTAATATAAATGGCGGGAATAAATGTATTCCTGTTGTACGTGGCTGATTAAAGAATGGATAAACAATTAGTCCTTTTTGCGAAAATTTATTAACAAGCTCACTAATCTGTTGGTAGCTGAGGCATTGATAAGTTTTTTTATTTTTAACCAATTCAATACCTAGCATAAGACCTTTACCTCGTGTTTCGGAAAAATTCTTATGACTCTGGAGTGTATTAAAAATTTCGTTTCGAAGATATTCGCCAATGTTTGTCACGTGTTTTAGTAATTTATCATTATTGATTATTTCCAAGGAGGTAATTCCTGCAGCACAAGCTAATGGATTACCATTCTGTGTGGATAAATGTTCAATTTGGGTATTATGACTTATAAAGGTTTCATAAATTTTACTGCTAATTAAAGTAGCTCCTAATGGCAAATAACCATTATTAATTCCTTTAGACAAACAAAGGACATCTGGTTCAATGTTATAATGCTCAAACCCAAACAATTTTCCAGTCCTACCAAAGCCTGTAGCTACTTCATCGATGACTAACAAGATATCATGTTGCCGACAGAATTTTTTTATCAATTGAACATATTCTACCGTGAGAGGTATGGATCCCCCGGAACCTAGCACAGGCTCTATAATTACTGCAGCAATATTTCCCCCATCTTGATTGAAAATATTGTGTAACTCTTCCTTAATCTCGTCAATGCTATCACTATTTGCTTGATTAGGGTATTTCTTAACAGGAGTAGGTAAAAAAATCATCCCTGACAGATTAGGACCATATTCTGAAGAAACTTCACGATCAACTCCACTGATACTCATCGATCCGTAATACGTACCATGGTAGGATAAATCTAATGTGGCAATTTTGTTTTTATGGGGTCTACTTTTTAGTTGATTATATTTACGAGCGATCTTAATTGCTAGTTCTGTAGATTCAGAACCAGTGCATGTATAGATAACATTTACTATATTATCTGGAACAACGTTTAATAGTTGTTCTGCAAACTTTACTGTAGTAGGGTTACTATGTTGTATTGGATTGACATAAGCAATTTTATCTAGCTGATTTATTATGGCCTCATTAATTTTAGGATTTCCATAACCTAAAGAAACGTTCCATAAACCACTTATTGCATCAAGATAAACTTTTCCTTGTGTGTCTTGGATGTATATCCCTTCACCCCGAACTATAATAGGGAAATCAGGTCCATAGGATACTGGCTTTAAAGGGTGAACATGTGGATAAAGCATATTCTTCGTACTCAATTATAACACCTCTTTTATTTATAATAATTTAGAAGAGATTATCAATGGTAGTCACAATAAAATTGTTGATTCCGATTAATGGTTATTATAATAGAGTGATAGACTAATTTCAATAATGTTAAAATTTTATAAATAATTAAGAAAAATTATTTACTTCATGTAATTGTAATGGTAAAATGATAATCGAATTATTAATAAAGTCTATAGAGGTGTTGTTTGTAAATTGCTAGTTATCGGATATGTATATGAGGATAAGTATGGAATGTTCCACATGACAAACCAATTAATCGGAGCAGATTTAAATAAGCTAGATTCGATTGAATTACTAGATTTCTATACTAACACACCAGATGATTTTTACTCCTTTCTTGAATATTACAACGTAACGGATTATATATTTGTATGCGATGGTAAAAGAATGCATAGGTTTGTAGGATTCTTAAATAACAATTATCCAATCCGTTTCCAATTAGTCGATACTAACCAAATATTGAAAATTGGCCACTCTACTTTATCTAGTTACAACCTTAGAAAAAAGTTTCCTAACAACACTGCTTTACATGTAAAGTTTGAACAGGAAACGTCCCCTATAAAAGATGCCTTATATCTATTGTTAACGGGCCAATATCCTCTAAACACCAAAGGAAATCAAATCAAACATTTTTATGTTGAAAATAAGGATTTATTAAACAAAATAAATAGTAGTGTCTTAAAGAATTGTGTTATAAATTCAATCATTTTTTATGATAGATGTACCACTGATATCCTGCCTGAATTGTTTCCAGTCCTAGTAAACTTTCACAGAGAAAAAGAAACAATAGAATCTATGAAACTAATTCATATGAACGAAGAAGAAATAATAGAGGGTATGAAATCTTTTCAAAGTAATGGTGAAGTGTTGAATAATCAAATTACCAATGGCATTATTGATTATTCCGCAGTGATGAACATCGATAGAAATCAGCGGTTATTCTATTTTAAAGATGGCATCTTCAGGGATTACAGTAAAAACTATCTTATTACGAATAATTTTGATGAAGATTTTTATGTGCTAGTTAACTACTTAAGTTACAAAAATACCCGTATGACTACACCAATCATGAGAATATTCCCAATGGTTATAAACATTTCTGCTCTACTAGGAAAAAAGAAGATGTATATGGTTACCCCTTACAATGCATTTTTTACTAAAGAATATCTACAAAAACATAAAGATTTTAAGCTTATCGGGTTCGTAATAGATGATCAATATTATTTATATAATATTTCCCTAAACAAGAATTACAAAGTAAATAAAGCAACCTTACTTTTACTAGAGTATTATTTAAAGAACAAAATCGATTCTATAGAATTACAAAAATATATTCCTAATAAACTGGAATCTTTTAAAGAACAGTTTTATAAGATTATCGAGAGCATATCATAGAATCTTAATACTGAGTTGAGGTGTGGTTATTGAAAAACATAATCATTATTGGATCTGAAGGAATTATAGGACAAGCTGTTAGAGATACCTTTAAAGATTATTTTCAAGTATGTATAGATAAATCTTTAGGCGAAGAAATGGTGGAAAATTCTAATTCCATTCAGTTATCTTATGATATTACATCAGAACAAGATCTTAATAAAATATATGAAGTAATTAAGGGAAAGAATTTGAATATTGATGGCGTAATATATTTAGCTGGTGTTAATTATATGAGAAACTTTTTTACTTCGACAACCGATTCCTGGCAAGAAACATTTGATATAAATTTATTTGGAATTGTTAAATTCCTAAAACGGATATATAACCTGTTTTCTGAAAAAATTTCCATCGTGTGTGTTGCATCGCAAAATGGAATCGTTGGGCATGAAGATCGAGTAGATTATGGGCCGTCTAAGGCAGCGATTATTCAACTAGTAAAAAATCTGACTGTTGACTTCGCTAAGTATTCGAATAAAGATATTAAGATAAATTGTGTTTCACCAACCTATGTATTAACAGAGGAAAACAAGGAATATTTTGATAGCTTCCCTGGTAAGAGACTTATAAATAGAATTCCTTATAAAAAGCTAGTAACACCAACTGAAGTTTCTAATGTAATCGAATTTTTAACATCTGATAAAAGCGATGCAATTAGAGGTCAAAATATTGTTATAGACTATGGATATACTATAGTTTAATTCTATTAAAGGAGGTGATAATTATGTCAAAAGAACTTACAAAGATCAATGAAAATGAAAAAATTGATCAATTATTTGCAGACATTGAAGAGTTAGAGTTTGTTGATATCAATGAAGCTACGGCTCTACCAGAGACAGCTGCTACTAGTGGTTCTGCGTTTGGTAGCAACTGCTCTACATGTGGTTCAAGCTCAACTTGCTCTTCTACAACATGATTTCACTTCTAAGGTAAAACATGTTTTAGAAGGGTTGTCTAATTGACTATGGGTTAAGCCAACCCTTCTAATCCCAAAATATTATATTAAACAATTTAATTTTGTAATATCCGTAAAAGGTTGTGAATTGGATGGTCCAAATACATTCTTGTGCAACATTAGTTTATTTTAAAAAAGATAATGATAATTTAATAACCGCAGATAATCATTTTGATTTATCTTATATACGTAACTATTTAGCTAAAGAAGGTATAAGCACAACCCAATATATTGAGAAAAATCTTAAATTAATTTACGATTTAGAAGACGATATAGCAGCTATAGGTAATAAAATCATAATTTTTTATATTGATGAAAAGAACTTCGATATTACCCATATTGTTTCTGAAAGGTTAAAACAGATTGATTATACAATAATTTGGATTGGATTTGTCTCTAATGATTATATTAATTTCATTTCTAAACAAGATTCTTATGACCTGTTAATCTCTGATAACTTAGCTGAAAAGGTATTACAAATACTAATTGAGTTAGTTAACGATTTACCTGTAAAAGCACCTACTTTCGTAGAAAGTAGGAGTAATTATGCATCTTTCAATCTATCTACTCAAAATACACTATCTCCATATCAGAACGGAAATATACAAGTAAGACAAGTGAATAACTATGGCATGAGATTAAATTTATTTAACCTTATTGACTCTTTAAAATTAGAGCATAAATATATAGTGAACCAAATTATTGATGACCTTCGATTATTTGAATCAAAAGGAGTTAGTGGGACGATTAACTTTTTGGATCATGATATTCTCAATAATTTAGAATTATTCAATTCTCTAATGAATGTTATAGATCCTGAAGAGTATTCGTTTACATTTTCAGCGAGAGTTAGCCTTAATGCATTGTCAGACGATATTCTCAAGACATTGGCACATTCAAAATTTAATAGATTAGAGATTCTTATACAAGAAATTGAGTATGAAGATATTATTTCTAAATTTGATAGAATTTATAAAACAATGAGTAGTTATAATGAGAATATTTCGTATAGTCCTATTTTACTAGAAAATAACAAAAATGTAAACTCCAATCAACTATTAAATTTTATCAATAGTTCGGTATACTCAAAGCTATTTGAGGGTGACATTAGAATTTTACTTCATAATGATATGGATAAAGTTAGGAATCAAGGGGTTTTTAGGCGTGAATTTCCACAATATTTAGGTGGAATTTTGCAAAAGCAGCAACAGAATTCATTATCAATAAGAGTTGAAGGTGCTCTTGTAAATGGTTATATTTCTTTCTTAACAGGCTACTATCCTTTTAACTTTGCTGGTGGTAATAGTAAACATGTTGCTGTTAAGGATAAGCAATTAGGTAAAAATACTTATCGTAATTTAAGAAATTTTTTAGGTATTAATAGTGCTGTCATTTATGATTCAGGACAAGAAAGATTGTCTTCTGTAGAAGGTTTGTTATATAGCATTAATGAAGGTGGTGCAATACGGGAGACAAATAAAGTATTTGAATATAATAAAGATGAAGCTAGAAAACAAGATGTTTTCTTACCACACTACCATCAAGTGTACAAAACAGGAAGGAAATATATTGAGACTCTTCAAATAGATGACCATCACCATTCCTTAGAAATCGAAGTACTTAAAATACCTTATTCTAAAGTTAATGATGAGCAGCTATTAGATGACTACAATTTTTTGTCTATTAATACAGAGCAAGATCTCGAGCATTTTATAAATGATGTTGAATATTTTATGCAGACAGGACAGTTCCGTAACTTTTATGAAATATCAAGTTTTCTATTGGACGCTTGTAGGTGGGGTAGGGCTGAACACTGTGCATTAGCAAAACTACATCGCTTTAATTTAGATGAGAATCAAAATATTCTACCTTGTGGAGGATGTAGCAAAGCAATTGGCAAACTTTCAGATTCTTATATAAATCTGGTTGGTAACGCTTTACAAATCTCTGAAGAAGAGCAAGAGCTTCGTGGATGTGATAGTTGCCCAGTGAAAGATAGTTGTTCTAAATGTGCGATGCTCCCTAATTACATGAATAGAGAACAGTATTGTGAGATTAGAAGGAAGCACCAATATATTGGTGAATATATAAATATTTCCAATATCATCAAACACTTGTTGGAGAATGTCCCGTTATTTATCAATGCTAAATATCAAGATGTTAAAGTTTCCACACCATTTAATACACATATGTTCTCAAACGACATCATTTCTAATAGTAATTCTTTAATAAAAGAGCATATTTACCTATTATACATACAAGACGAGCCAATTATCGTGGAAAATAGAAGTTTAAAATTATTGAAAATCCCTAGAGCTATTGCGTTGGTATTTGAAGGTTTGTTAAAGGGTGCTTCTAGTGAATTGATTAGAGAGGAGGTAATCAATAAATTTAAAATTAATGTTGACGTAGCAGAAAGTTTGTATAAGAAAACAATAGATAGACTATTAGATTTAAACTACCTAGATAACCATAGAATGTCAGTATTAAACTAGATGATAATGCTTTAATACATTGTCAGTTAAACTAAATTAGTTAAAAGAGGTGCTATTTGTATGCCTATTAGTATTTACAACTATGCGGAAAGTAAGATACCACTAATCCTAGAAATGACTAGTAATACTACGCTTAGGAATTTAAAGGGTAGTTATTATCTTGATAACGATTGGCAACATGGGCCAAACACACTGGTAGTATTCCGCAACGGTTCTGAAGAGAGGTTTCTAGTGGATGAAATAAAAGAATTTGTACGTGATTATATCAATAGAAATCCAATTAATCACGAATATCTTAGGCAAAAACAACAATTATATCGGGAAAAACAAAGAACATTAGTTGAACTTGAATATCGAGATAATGTTGATATCAATTTATTACATGAGCATGGTCATGTTCTTTCAAGGCCTAGGAAAAGTGGAATCTATAATTCGAAACAACACCGAAAGACTTTCGATAAGTATCGATGTGATCTAAATGATATTTACCTAAAGATTTTGGAGAAATACCATGAATTATCGATAGTAGAAAGAGCACATCTATTTTTACACCAGTTTCGCTTTATTGCCTCATTATATGAGGATGGCCCCAAAAATGGACATTTAACATTTTTATCTCATGCACAAGGGTTCTTATCAAATATTGAAGCAAGAGGTTTGAATAGTAATATTAAGATTAATTTTGAAAAGAAAAGAACGCAACTATTTCATAACAATGAAATCATTTTGAGAGATGATATTATTGAATTGATGCAAGAATGGGAAGCTAGATGGACTAATATAGCAATGGAGATGAATGATAGATTTAGTATAGACAATTATGATGATCCAGAAGAAGGAGTAGGATTAAAGCCACAACTAGAGTTGTTGAAAAGGGAACTTGCTCCTTTAAATAATGAATTTCATACGGATTTATTAAGTTTAGATGAAACTGGAGAACTAGAACAATTTCTTCACTCTAAAAAAATGCTTGTATTTAGGGACATAGTTAATTTATTTTACCTAAGTCTGCCATTATTTGAACAAAGCATGGCAGAGAAACAATTCTATGCCTATTCTGTTGTAAAATATTATGATGATTATTTTAATGGTGAAGTTCTTTATAAAATCTAATAAAGGATTTGGGTGTTAACTAATGACTTTAAATCCATTTTTATTAAAAAGAGAAAATATATTAGAAAAAAGTGCAATAAAACATGATTTTGATACCGACGTATTTCTTGAAATTGATCACGTAGAATTATTATTAAATAGTTACCGTGATAAAATAATTGACTCTCTTAACAAAATGCTTAAAAACACAAATAATCCTAACCTATTGAATTCTATTAGATATTTAAGAAAGAATAAGTATCAAAGATTTGTAAATAGTTCAGTTAATATACAAGCATTTATTCCAACTACTCTAAATGAAGAAATAAGTAGATTTATCGGATTATATCGACATTATATTCAGTTATCAGAAAGCGCAAAACTAATGTATGAAAGAAATTTAACAGAAGTAAGGCAACGGTTTAAAGATATCCTTGAAGAAAATTTGTTTATATCAAACGGATTACATTTGATTAATCCACAGATTTATTCTAAATTAACATCTTATTTGAACACACCTTTAGAAGAACATAAAAGTAAACATCGTAAGTTAGAAGGTACCTTATATAATTTTATTAGTCGATCAGCTCTAAAAACGAGTCCATTTAGTAATATTACTAATGTCGGGAGAGCGGAATTATCTAATCGTAATACGTTAGCTAATGAATATCAAAAATCAGTTTCTTTAAATTATACATTTGTTTATAAATTGACTTATTATTATTTATTTAACTCTAATTTGTTTATTGAGAAGACGAAATATACGATCCCACCATTTTCAATTACCTCAGAAAATGGGGTACATTACATTGAGTTTCTTTCAAAAAAAGAAAATTCTACCCGAACAAAAGTCTTTCTTTCAGAGGAACGATTAGGAAAGTTGAAAATACCACAGTCATTAGTTGCCCTTTTTAATGAAAAAGAGATGGATAACTATATGTCCTTCGCTGAACTGCATACTGCTATGGGAAAAGAAATACAAAAGGAGAAGATACTTGCAATCATTCGTAACTACCTAAAAATAGGGCTATTAATTCCAGTAATAGGATTTGATGAAACAAAGTATGAAGTCTTTTTTGAAGATATCAAAAGCAAGCTAATTCCTTTATTGGAAGAAGGATCCTACTCAGAATTAATAATGTATCTTAATAAAATCTATGAATTGTCTAAACAAGTATCTTTTGCAGAAGATATCAATGAAAAACATTACTATTATAAAAAACTAAATACTATTTTGAAAGAAATAAGTGAGAAAACAGGTATTAAATTTGCTCCTAATCAAGTATTCTATGAAGACGGTTATTATACTGAGGTAGAATATATCGACAGTGAAATAATGAATAGATTCATTAGTCCGCTTAAACAGATACAAACATTTTCACTCATTTTTGATACTAGTATCAGATTACGGTATGAATTTGCTGCTAGATTAAAAAGTATTCGTAAACAGGATTTTCTAGAGATGGATAGTGATTTCTTCTCTATTTTGTTTGATTTATCCAAGGATATGACGAACTATTGGGAAAATCCTGCATTTATTGCGTCGGATCAATTTTATTCAGATGAACTAAAAGAACTAGATAATATAAAATGTAGCTTTATAGCAGAATTAAATAGTTTATGTAAGAACTACTCATCTGACTCTATCGATATCACAAGATTGATTGACACCTATATCCAAAAAATCCCTAAAAAGATTAGAAAAGAGAAGGGGATAAGTACTGGTGTCTTTGCCCAAATTAATCAGGATAAATTAATAATAAATTCTTTATATGAAGGTCAGGAAAGATACTTGGCACGATTCATGAATTATTTTATAGAATATTTATTTGATAGTGAAGATTATCAGGTTTATACAAAGGATTTCTATGATGATAATAATTACTATGAATTATCAGATACGTACGGTTTTAATGGTAATGTGAAGGAACATCGACTTAGTAGAGAGTGCTATACAGTAGGAGTTGGAAACCGGAGATTCTCTATTAAGGATAATGAATTGCTTCATAAGGTCGAAGATTTTAAAGTAAACGTCAGTGATAACTTATTTAGATTTATTGATAGAGATGGTAAGGAAGCAAAAATCTGTTTTAGAGGATCTCTTACTCCTACATACATGCCTGGATATATAGCAATACTATTACAAATGTTTACATCAGGAGCGATGTATTACAAATTAGGAGAGATGGTAAAGGAAGAAATTATACCAAGAATCTCTTATGGCAATATCGTGCTTAATAGAAAGAGGATCCGTTTAACCTACATACAAGAGGAATTAACAAGAAAAGATGAAGAAAGTGATTTTGAGTATTACAGACGTTTAAATTTAGTTTTCTCAAAATTGGAACTAGATAAAGAATTCTTTGTCGTCATCGATCGAAGTTCACAGCTAAATGATGAGGAACTTTTTAAATTTAAACCTCTCTACATTAACATAGAAAATCCTTTATCTGTAAAAGTATTTGAAAAAGAAGTGGTGGATAAGTTTGAGAAGTCAATTTATGATCTTTTTTTTATGGAAGAATATTTGAGCAACTCAGGACCCAATGCTAAAGAGTTTAATTTTGAAATTTATCAGAAGGGTGAAACTTAAATGGATGGATTACTGATTTTAAATCGACAAAATACAATGGTTTACTTGGATGAAAATAAAAGTATTATTAAAACGTATTTTCTAGAGGTATCCATAGAGACGTCTCAAGAACAATATGAGTTATTAATAGATCTTCTTAATGCTTCTAAACGTGAGCTGGTAATTAGTGATTACTTGAAAAGTCATGAAGATCAAAAATATATTAAACGTTTATTGAAAGTGCTGTATGATATCGGAGCCATTTTCATCTATTCTAATTCTTATGGTTTATCTAGCTATTTCAAGAATAGTTGGTTTAGAGTTTTGTCTCAGTATTTACCTACAGATAAGGATATTCTTCATAGTTGCCGATTATTAGACGAAGCGGTAATACATATCACTCCAGAAGTCGAACAGCATTTTCCGATATTAAGAGATCTATTGATTGAAAATGATATGACTGTTTCACAAGAAATAGGAGGAGAACTTAAGGATAGTGATTGGATAATTACGATGGAGAATGACTTTATTCATCATAATATTATCGAGCTATCTTTATCAGCGGATAAAATAATCGGGAGTACGAATAAGCTAGCTCAAAATTACAAACCTATAGAGAATAAGGAACATTTGATTTCTAAAGAATCTTTACTATACAAAGTGGGTCCATATTATGCCATGTTATATGTTATTAAATCTATAGTGGATATATCTAAATCTACTTTTTCTTTAAATAAAGAAGGGAAATTTTATGAATATGATTTAGAGGAAGAAGATTTCATGCAAACTGTTGAAGAATTTTCTTTTCCAAAACCTAAGCGTTCTAAGGAAAAGCTAGATTACATTGGAAATTTTGAGTCGTTCATCAATAACAATCCAACTATACCAATTTCTATTTCAGGTTGGAAGGATGAACAATATGCTGACTTATTTCAAATGGGATACACTACTTATTCTCTATCCGATAGATCAATGAACGACACTTTTGTTTATGCAGGTGTCGATTATATTGAAATAGCTATGGAAACTATTAAAAAAGGTCTAGAATACTATTTTAATAGGGATCTAAAACAAAGCAAATGGATGATTTCTACTAACGAGTCTTATTATCTAGATAAGGTGCTATTTCTACTACAATATGTGGATGAACCTTTTACTGTTCAGAAGGTTGAGCGAGTGAATTATCCTAATAATAATTTAAACAACTATCTTACTATACTAAATATGGATCTAGATTTTTATGTTAAAAAGTATATCAATTCTAGTTCATATATTGTTTACTTATTAGATCATGGAAAAGATAAAATGTACTCAGATGAAAAAAGGACATTAAACATTGAAGAAAAAATGGTTGAGTTAGCATTAAATTATATATTAATTAAGTTTAATACCAATAAAAGAATCACGAATATTTTAACATCTATCAATTCGATTGATAAAGAAGCATTACTCCAAAAGGATAATCATGAATATATTAGCTTGGATATACCTAATGAAAAAGAATTTATAGAAAATGGATTACAGCTATTTAAGCACTCTAACTTATATCTATTGGAAAGTGCATGGAAGTATGAAGAACAATTACATGAATCTAATTTAATTGTTCGAAAGATTGAGGTGGAGAAAAATCAAAATTCTAGAGTCTAGGAGAACGATTGTAGCTTCTCTTGAAATTAATCAATATGTTGTTGTAGCTTGTAAGTCGCATAAATTAGGATGTATAGAGTGTGTTCGGAAGAGAGTCGAAGATAAAGGTTTGAATCAACATTTCAATAGACCTGATTTAAATCAAGTTGATTTAAAGATTATCGAAGAGCTAAAACAGAAGGTTATGGAGGAGGAAGGGCATTACTATTTTGCCTATAATCTACTAACGAAAGAAATTATTAAACTCTTTATGATTAAATATCCTCAATGTTCTGTTTGTGGTGAAAAAGAGTCCATTAACTTATTAAAGGAAAATGCGATAATTCCTGTAAACGATCGATTAAATGATGGATTTAGAGAAAGAGAATTTGATGAGGTAATAAAGGTCCTTCAAAATAATATAGAGAGCTTTTTACATCCACTGTTCGGTCTTTTTGATACACATAGCCGTAATATATCTGATAGTATGCCTCTTATCAGTTTGTATGTAATGTTAGGGAGAAGAAAATTTGATGCACATGGGAGGCGGGGTACATATAAAGGTTCATTTTTTACTGCTATATTAGAAGGATTAGAAAGGTTTCACGGAATTGCCCCTCCAACAACTAGTAGTTACTACACCAGTGAACAATCTCTTATGGAGAAAAAAGAGCAATTTATCTCGCTTCATCAATTTCTTCATCTACCAGAATCATTGTGCACAGAAGATTTTGTACAAATTGAAACATATTCAACGGAGACTGATATATTTTGGAGATACGTATATTCATTCAATGATAAGAGATATATATTAGTTCCAGAAGAAGTTATTTACTTCTCGACACATGATTTTTATGAAAAACCACACGACAAACGTTACATTCTCGATAGTTCAAACGGTATTGCACTAGGATCGAACGAGATTGAAGCATCAATTGGTGGTTTATTTGAGGTAATTGAACGAGACTCTTTTTTAGTACATTGGTATTCTAAATCAAGTCCATTAAGAGTAGAAGGTATAGAAAATATTGGAAATAAAAACATCAACTTGATGATTGCCTATTTACAGTCAATTGGATATAAGGTACATATCTTTGACGTAACTCTTGAAAGTGAAGTCCCCTCTTTTTGGGTCTTGCTTGAACTAGAAGATAAAGAGGCAGATGAAGATAGAATTGCTCTATACACAACAGCTGGAACAAATATTAATCCAGAGGAGGCGATTGAATCTGCACTTGTAGAAGCATCTACATCAATTAGGTCTTTTATTGGATATCAAAAGTTGATTTATAAAGGTGTTAAACCAACTGATTTCATGGAGGATTATAGAAAGATTAAAAAGCTAGAAGATCATTTATATTTATATTCATCACCAAAGATGAGATTTGCTTTCGATTTTGCTATTCACACTAAGCGTATTATAGATGCAAATGAACTTATAAAAAAACGCTCCACATACCTAAACAAATTCTCATCACAACGAGAGCTTTTTGACAAGATTATAAATAAGCTCACTCCCCATCATGAAGTCTATCAAGCAAATTTATCGAGTCGTACCTTAAAAATTCTTGGCTTTAATTGTGTGAAAATACTAATACCAACAATGCAAAATATAGGTTTTGGGTATTTGTATCAAAATATTAATCAAGAAAGAATTCAACAAGCTGTCCAGTTAAATAATCTAGATGGTGAAACAGAGGTGATGAATTGTGAACCACATCCTTTCCCATAATCCATCTATTCATCAATTAGAATTGGATTATTATCAGAGTTATTCTGCTGATCGCTATACCAATTCAGATAATAACAATTTTACCATTTTGATTCCTTTTCAGAAGGAATTCGTTAATAGAGATTATCTATATAACGGGTATATTGAAAGGTACCCACAATTAATTGATGATGTCATTGAACATACTTTAAAGATAAAAAGATACGATATTCTAAGTTATTATCATGATCATAATAACTCTCCTTCCGTGAGGAGTTTGCACACAGCGAAATTACTATTTCTAATTAATGGAAAGTTCTACTATTACAATATTTACGAAGAGCAGTTATTACTTGTTTCACATAGTAATATAGATGAAAAATATTTTAAGAGAGATAAATTATATATTTTTGGTGTAAGTGATGTACTAAATTTAGCTAGATTTTATAGTGAATTCGCTTTATATGCCTCACTACTTGATGCAGGGCATCTGTTATATAATGTGAAAAATGTATTACTTAATAAAAATATAGACTTCCTCCAATATAAAGAGATTAATAGTAAATATATATATAAGCATATCAATATCGATCAGCGCTATAGCTATATTTCTTTTGGTTTAGAAATAAGTCTGCAAAATAAAGTAAATCTATGGACAGGTTGTAAAAGCTATTCAACTGGCCGTGATATGAGAATATCTATTTCCCATAATGAACTAAGAAAATCGAAATATTTAGATGACCTTCTAAATCATTATAATAGTTCTGTTTATCAGGGTAAATTCTCCATTAAAACAGATAACATTCCATTCTTTCCGTTATCTTCAAAGTTAATTAGAAATTCTGCTCATACAACGATAGGAAATCATAACTATGGAGAGAAATTTGAGTCTTTTATACCTGAAGATGTACTTCATTATTTGATGAAGTCAAAGAAGTTATTTAGTAGTAATGGGATGGAATATTGTTTTCTACTGAAAGATGATAATGGGGAATGTATATATTGGGCAGATTCAACTACAAGTAATGTAAAGATTGATTTTCGTAAAGTAATGCATGATGACCATAAATTTTTTGATTTTAAATCTTATAGAATTGTATTTGTATGTTTTTCACATAGAGAGTGTGTGCTAGAAAATGGTTTAAAAAATCACCTTATCACATCTTCAGAATTGATGCAGCTAGTTTCTTTATATGCTGCTTCCATTGGATATGCTTTTAGACCAATGAAAAATCATAATGATCATTATTTGAAAAAAATACTAAACCTTAATAGCAATTATGAAATAAATTTCATAGGAGTTGTCTGTAACTCTCCAATTCAGCAATTGAGTTATTTTCTTAGATAAATAGGAAAAACAAAGCAAACCGGTTTTACTTCTCCTTTAATTTGTGAGAATAAAATAAAAAAAGGAGTGGCAGGATGTGGTATTCCTTACATGGATTTATCCATGATTTTAAAGCGATTGATAATTACTTAAAGTCAGATTTTCAACATGTCATACAAGACGATATGGAGACATACTTTTTTATTAGGTATTGGTTAGGTGGCCCTCATGTAAGATTACGATTTAAATGTAAGGAAGAGGATTATCAAAAAATTAGAGTGCGCTTCGAAGAATCTATCACCACTTTTCTAAAGAAAAACATAGTGGATTTAATTGATTATGAACATTTCTACCAGAATACTATGTTAGAAAATGAAAATATTACTCATACCTACTGGTGCGAGCATGGTTCTGTAGTAGAGTTTAAATATGAGCCAGAATATGCACGGTACGGTGGCCAAGAAGCAATAAGGTATTCTGAAAATGTATTCTACGAAAGTAGCGTTTTGGCTAACCAACTAAACAAAATAGCATTTGGTAAAAGGATTATTGTAGGTCTGGATTTAATATACTTAACTTTTCAGCTTGCTAAAGAAAAAGATAATATTTATAGAACATATTCAGATATTTGGAGGGACTATAATGCTGATGGAGAAATAATCCATAAGTATGAACAGATATTGAAGTGGAGAATAGGTCACCTCCAGCAATCTACTATAGAACATTATGCAATATATAATAATTACTTAAATAGTATTAAACATAATGGTATTCATCACGATATTTCAGTACTTATCTCACATGTTCATATGACAAATAATCGACTTGGGATTTTTCCAGCCATCGAATATAATTTAGCGTCATTGATTGCTAATAATATAGGGGTAGAGGGTGAGATATTTGAAAAGCAATGATCTGCTTTGGGATTTGACTGGTAATAGAAGTACATTAAGGAAACTATATCATAATAATGCCATGATGTCGGAACACTATCACTCTAACAGAATAAAACCGGTAACGGATCCACGAGAGTGGGAAATACTTGATGCAATTCCTATGGAAGAACCTGAGGCAGAGACGAACTTTGAAAAACTGTTAATGTCACGGCGAACTATAAGAGAAGTCAGTGGAAAGAAGGTTGACAATAACTTTATCTCTAGACTACTAAGGTTTAGTGTTGGGATTACTGGTAGTACCGAAAAGGGCTATCAATTATTTAGCTATCCTTCTCCAGGAGCTACTTATGCTACAACTGTATTTTTATCAATCAACCTAGAAAAGTACAATTATGTATATCGTTATAACGCCTACGACCATTCTTTAGAGAAATATTTAGAAGATCCTGACTATCATATTGCAGAAATAATTTATGATAAGAAATTGGCTGCATTTCCGATAAAATTATTTTTTGCTAGCGACTATCAATTAATTGAGAAAATGTACGGAGAAATTGCTTACCGATTACTGTGTTTAGAAATGGGGCATATGGCTCAAAATATTTTACTTTATAGCCAGGAGCGGGGATATCACTCTGCGTGTATTGGAGGTTATAATGAGTTGCAGTTTAAAGAGATGATTGGGGAACAATACGATTTACATTATGTTGTCGTTGTGGGGTGAATTAGTTGTATTTAGTCTTAAAAGCAGAATACACCGTTATCAATGAAGAAGAATTTATTATTTCCCATTTATTCGAGGAGCTACATCGTTCCATAAAAGTTAGTAGTAAAATAGATAAAGAGCTATTAGTTCAGAAATTATTGTATGGATTCAGTATGCCTAAGGATAAGAAGGCGTTATCCCAAGAAGAAAAACTAATGATAATGCTAAGTAAACAATTAGAGGAACTAATATTCTTAACAGAGGATGAATCTGATTATAGAAGAGAGGTAAATATTCGAGGTGTTTTACTAGCTGCTAAGAAGAGTGGGGTTGAACATTCTATTATTAAAGATTATTATGATACGTTTCATGATCAAAAAGTCTATACCTTAGACGATAATCAGGAACTTATCACCTATTTTAAAAGAGAGGGATTATCTCAAATTATCCCAACCTCTAGAGAAAACATTGCCTCTATTCATCGAGGGAGCATTCTCTTAATTAATGAAAAGAATTTGCCATATGTTCAAAGTGTAAAAGACAATAAATATTTAGTTTACTCACTTGATAAATTAAGGTTAGGTCCTCTTCTAGTTCCAGGTACTACGATATGTTTAAAGTGCTATTACAACAATTATACTTTAATAAATAATGTGGAAAATGGTTATCCTATATATTATCGAAACTTTATATTAAATTTTCTTGTGAACACGGTATATTTTTGTTTAAATGACTTACATAAATCTTTAGGAACAGATGTAGGTCTCCCTATAAGGAAATGTTATCAACTAGCAAATCCCCAATTATCAGTTTCTGTAATGAATATCTATAAAACTAGTGATTGTAGTCTATGTTTCCAATTATAAGATATTCAGATTCTTTGAAGATAAATGTAAAAATTCTAAGATAAACTGTTGCATTAGTTGTGACAAATAATCTAACAGAAGGAGTTTTTTATATGATAAATATACAGAATCTATCAAAAAGCTATGGTAGGAAACAGGTCCTAAAAGATACTAGTTTCACTGTTAATAATGGAGAAATTTTTGCAATCCTTGGCCATAATGGTGCAGGAAAAACGACCCTTATTAAATGTATCATGAAGCTGATCCCTTATAGTGGAGAAATTGATTATGAGTTCCCAGAGAAGGATATTTACAAGAATATTAGCTTGCAAATGCAATCGTCAGTTTATGAAGAAGGGGCAAAGGTTTACGAAATATGTAATCTATATAAGCAACTTCAAAAAAGTGACATTGACATAGATGAATTACTGGATGAATTTGATTTGTTATCCTTTAAAAAGAGTAATATAAATAACCTTTCTGGTGGTGAAAAGCAAAAGTTATCAATATTACTCACTCTTATTAACAAGCCCAAAGTAATAATCTTTGATGAAATTACAACTGGTTTAGATATAGTAGCGAGAAGAAAAGTTTGGGGTTTAATTAAAAAGGTTAATCAAGAGTATAACACAACTATTATCTTAACAAGTCATTTCTTAGATGAAGTAGAGTACTTAGCAAATCGGATTGTTATCTTGGAAAAGGGTGAAGTGACTTTAAAAGGTAGTGTTGGGGAAATAGTACAACAAACATTTGGAAATAAGAAAAAAATTAGTTTTGTAGTACCTAATTTAGTTCCAAATGTAAAGGATGGTCTTTTAGAACAAGAATTAGGAATTGTAACAAGAGATGGTAATCGATTTATGATTGAATACGATGCAGAACAGGAAGCGGAAATCCTAGAAAAGATTAAGGAAAGTAATGGAACAGATATCTATATTAAGAACTATTCATTTGAAGATGCATTCTTGAAAAATTTAGGATATGTCATTAACGAGAAAGGTGAAATTACACATGAATAAGATGATAGTTTTTTCAAAATATCAGACGAAATTATTGTTGAGAAATTATAAGACGACGGCGATCGGTTTTTTAATGCCAGTGTTAATGTTTGTTATTTTTAGTAATGTATTTTCAGATATAGATATTACAGGAACACAATTTACAATAGTAGATTATTTATTGCCTGCGTTCATTCCTATCATTATTATCAATGCAGTTATTGTCATTTACGGACAATATTTAGCTTTATATGAAGAACAAGGAAACCTATTAAAATATAGGCTTTTAGGCTTAAACCATGTTACGATTTCATTTGGAATATTTCTAGCAACTCTCATCTTTCAAATCATAGCCATACTGCTACTAGTCATCACTGCTATGATTATATCCGATGTTCCTATACCTTTTGATAATGTTTTATCGGTTATTATAGTGCTAACTGTGATCAACTTATTTCAGTATGCAATTGTTTATCTTGTTTCAGCAATAACAACTAAAAGTGCAACATATCAATCGATTGCTTTAATATTATTTAACTTTCAAATGTTTTTAGGGGGATTAACATTTCCACCTGAAATGTTTCCAAAATTTTTACATACATTAGTCGAATTTATTAATCCTATCTATTATGGCTTAATTGCGATGAGGGGTGTTTGGACGGAAAAGGCAAGTGTATTTTCTTATTACCAAGAATTAGGGTTATTATTAATTTTAACTACTGTATTCATTGTTTTTGCCACTATTATCAAGAGAAGAAAGGCTTTAATTTGATTCCTTTTACTATTGGTGGGTAATAAATTATAAGGGGGGTACGTATTATGAATTACGGAAAGAGTTTTGCAGATGTATATAGTAAACATTTGATTCATTTTTCTGTTCAAGTAGCTCCACGAATATATAAATATATTTCTACTAAAAGCAATAAAAAGGAAGTTTTGGATTTATGTTGTGGAACTGGACAATTAGCATATTATTTTTTAACAAAAAATTTTAAGGTTACAGGTATTGATATTTCTAACGATATGCTTTACCATGCCAAAGAGCTGAGCAAACAATTTATTGAAATAGGTAAAGCAGAATTTTATAATGATGATGCAAGATATTTTTCGTTAAATAAAAAATTTCCTAATATTGTATCAACCTATGATGCGTTAAACCATTTAGAAGATGAACAGAGCCTTATACAGTGCTTTCAACAAGTATATGAACATTTAGAAGATGATGGAATATTCATTTTTGATCTCAATACGAAACTTGGTCTATCTAAAGGGGGAACATTTATTAGGGAAGAAGAGACACTATTTAGTGTCGCCCAAAGTATGTTCGAACCTTTAAGGAAAAAAGCATTTACAAGGTATTATGGATTCGTCAAGAATGACGATTCACCTGACTATTATAAATATGATGAAGTGATATATAATACAATCTTCAAAATGGAAGATGTTAGGGAATATCTTTATAATGCCGGTTTTGGTTCAGTTGAATTTGCGCATTTAAATAATTTATTTAAGATTGTTGAAGAACCAGAGAGCGAAGAAAGAGTATTTATTATAGCTACCAAATAATAGATTAACCGTCAATTATACAATACCTTAAAAATCCTTTACTTGAGGTGAATGTCTAGCATGAAAAAATATATAAGGAATGCTATAGTCGCTTCTTTAATAGTAGTCATAATAACGAGCTTGTTTAGTTATTGGTATCGTGGGCATATTTATTGGTTAGATTTAATAAATTCTGCCATAGGGACATTCATAATCTGGGCATTTTTGTTTCCACTTGTTTATAAATTAACTGACAGTTGTCGGAAAGAATAAATGCAAAGATAGCTTTAATTACTTTTTATGAGTAAAAAAGGAAGAAAATATAGACTTGATTACTACATTTACATAGCAGGGTATCTACACTTCACGCTCCGGGACTTGCATTATGAGGGGGAGTCGGATAGTGGGGTTGGAAGATGTTGATGAGGTTGGCTAGGATTTTGTGGTAATAACCGTGGGTGCTATATGTATAAGCTCTATATGGTATAACATTACCGTAGAACAGCACCTTCTATTTCAACATTTATTTGCTTGAATGAGATGTGGCTGAACATAATCTCAACGGGTAAGAGGATGACATTGAGATAATAAAGATACAACTTCAATAAACGAGGTTCTATATTGCTAAAAGAGGCTACCCATTGTGGGTAGCTTTTTTATTAGTATTGAATGAACATTTTGTTTAACTTCATTGATAAAGTATGCAGGGTATTCCTCGTAATCTAATGATCTAGAGCGAATTTGGTAGAGTTCATCATCAGTCAAATATAAGGTTACATTTAGAATAATACCGAATAAACTGTATCCGTCAAATAAATCCCAATTTATTGGTAATAATAGGAATTTTAGTAAAGTATAGCTTGTATAGCCCTATCTTACAATACGCTCCGGGTTCTTAAATATATAATAAATAATCTCGCCTGTGAAAGGTTGTAACCGTCAAGTAGAATTTAACAGTTTTTGATAATTAATTTTTAACACTTTGCTCATCAAAAATCGTTCTTCGATTTTTCATACGATAGCTATCTTCATTTAATTTAATGATTTCTGCTCTTGATGCAATACGATCTAAAATCGCTGCTGTTATAGCTGGATCACCAATCAATTCTCCCCATTCTTTTGGGGATTTGTTTGACGTTAGAATAATAGATGATTGATTGTATAGGTCATTTATTAGGTGAAAGAATAGATTAGCTTCTTGTTGTGTCATCGCCATAAACATTAAATCATCAATTATGACAAGGTTGCTGTATAGACTATTATATTAATCAGTCTACAGCAACTTTAACCAAACAAATGATGGAGAAAATAGCAGGTAATATAACAGGGCAAGTAAATCAGCAGGTACAACAAGCAATAAAAATTCAAATAGCAGACCACGTACTGATTACGGCCAATGAAATGTACCAACCTCGCCATGTTTTTTACCACCGAATGACAAAAAATGTACCACCAAATGACAAGCGTTTACCACTAATACCTTTGTATAATTAATGAGCACACCTATGGGTGTGACATTAGTTATATAGGGGGTATTTTTTTTATGATCCATTATCGAAAGATTTTGGAACTTTATGATGAGGGAATCAGCCTAAGGGGTATTGCAGCAAGTACAGGCCACTCTCGACAAAAGGTAACAGAAGTCATTCGTCTTGCCGAAAAGAAGGGCTTGGTTTGCCCATTAGATGAGGTAATGACGGATCGATGGATGGAGGAATTCCTTTTTCCAGAGAAGACTTTGGAGGCTTCAGGACGGCAGCCACTGAACTTCGATTATATTCACGAAGAGTTAGCAAAGCCAAATGTGACGCTTTCACTACTCCATCATGAGTATGAAGCTGAGTGCCGCGCGAACAATAAGATTCCGTACTCATATCGTAGTTTTTTGCGTCATTACAGCAAGTATGCCGATAAGTTCAAAGCCACATTGCGCATTCGAAGAAAACCAGGGGAGATCATGGAAGTCGATTGGGCAGGAACTACTGCTTTCATCACCGATCGAGATACTGGAGAGAAAATAAAGGCGTATATTTTCGTTGCGACACTGCCGTGCAGTCAGTTATCGTATGCGGAAGCAACCTTATCAATGGATTTGCATTCATGGAGTACTGCCCATAACAATGCGTATAAGTATTTTGGTGGTGTAACACAAATTATCGTGCCGGACAATCTTAAAACGGGTGTGACAAAACATACCTCACGTGAATTAGTCTTAAATCCTACCTATAAGGAAATGGCAGATTACTACAATACTGTGGTTATGCCTGCGCGGGTTCGTACCCCGAAAGATAAGGCAAGTGTTGAAGGCTCTGTTGGCGCTATCTCTACTTGGATTATTGCAGCGCTAAGAAATAATCAATGTTTCAGTGTCGATGAATTGAACGAAGAAGTATGGAGGAAATTAGATGAATTCAACCAACGTCCCTTTACTCGCAAAAAGGGAAGTCGTTGGTCAGCATTTAAAGAAGAGGAGAAATTTGCGCTTTCCCCTCTTCCTGCTTCGCCGTATAAAATGTCTGAATGGAAGACAGCGAAAGTACGTCCAGACTATCACATCTCTGTTGAAAGTATGTTTTATTCAGTTCCATATGAATATATCAATCGCCAAGTAGAAGTGAAGCTTTCTGATAACTTAGTAGAAATCTTTTTCAATCATATGCGGATAGCTTCTCATAAACGATTATATGGGAAGTTTGGTCAGATATCTACTATTCGTGATCATATGCCTGATAATCACAAGTTATTCGTAGATCAAACTCCAGAAGCTGTGATTGAATGGGCTGAAAGTATCGGACCATCAACCTTGAACGTTGTTCAATACATTCTAGATACTTCGCAAACAGAAAAACTAGCTTTACAGTCTATATTTTCGTTAAAAAATCTGAACGTCGTTACACAAAATATGAAATTGAACGTGCATGTAAAATGATTATTTCTATGACGAAAAGACCGACGGTCAAAAGTATACAAACAATTTTAAAGAACAATAAAAAGAATGACGCTGAGCAAGAACTAAAACGCAAAACAGAAATTAGTAAAAATAACTATGGCTTCACACGTGGAGCTTCTTATTATGGGGGAACGAACAAATGATGAATGAACAAACCTTAACAAAGTTACACGAAATGAAATTGAGCGGTATGGCTGAAGCATATAGGGAACAAGCATTAAACAAAGATTTTCAAAAGATGAGTTTTGAAGATCGCCTTTCTTTACTCGTTGATTTAGAATATTCCCGTCGCAAAAGTAATAAACTTCAACGGTTAATAAAGACAGCTACATTCTTAAACTCAAATGCGTCTATAGAAGATATAGAATATCATGAGGATCGAAGATTAGATAAGGAGTTGATTTTGAAACTGGCTAGCGGGAGCTATATCCACGATAGTCACAATATTATATTAAAAGGTCCAACTGGTTCAGGCAAATCATATCTAGCTAGTGCATTTGGAGTAGCTGCTTGTCGTCAATTTTATAAAGTAAAATACATTCGCTTACCAGAATTACTAGATGAACTATCACTCGCAAAATTAGCTGCAGACGGCAGTTACCGGAAATGTATTAAAAAATATACGAAAGTTGATCTACTCATACTTGATGAATGGTTATTGACGGATTTATCAACCGATGAAGCAGCAATTCTACTAGAAATCACCGAAGCGCGTCATAAAATAGCTTCAACTATATTCTGTTCCCAAATTGATCCTAGTGGATGGCACTTAAAATTAGGAAATGAAACAATTGCGGAGGCTATTTTAGACCGTATTATCCACGACTCCTATCAAATACTAATTGACGGAGAAGTTTCTATGCGCGAGCGTCATGGATTGGGCGTGGAAGTATAATATGACAATATTAGAAACTATAATTCTACTTCAAGAACATAAAATAAATTGTGATCGATACACAGTTGAAAAATGGATTGAAGAAGGTAAATTAATGGCCACCGTAATCAATGATGAGTATGAAATAAATTTATCAGAGGTTGTGGATTTCTTATATAATCTAAGTTTAGTAGGAACAGCTGATGAGAAAGGTATTGATGATAAAACTAAGATTGAAAGACTAAGAACCCTAGTTGAAAGACTGGAAGTAGAGAATGACAAATTAAGGTGGGAAAAAACACTTTTGGAATTTGAATTAGGCATTAGTCCTTTTAATTAAAATCCCAATAATTAAGCCACTATCTGCGGGTAGTGGCTTTCATTTAGCCAAATAGTGATATCAATTTAATGGTACATGTGTTGGCGATTAGTGGTAAATTAGTTGGAAAACGTTGGTAAAAACAATGTCACTGGTGGTAAAATCCCATGGCCGTAATCACGTACCTCAAATGCTAGCAGAGCAGTCAGAAAATAAACATGTGGTAGAACAAGTTACAAGTCAATTAATTGATATACTGCAAAGCAGTAGTAATCCTAGTATTCATGAAAATGTTATCAAAATCAATGATAAAGAAGGATTTGCTCCAACGATGGTACCGTTGTTAATTGTATTAGCTTCCTATATTGGTGCTATGCTGGTTAGCCAACATCTACAATTATCAGAAGGAAAATTAACGACCATGCATAGTAAATCATCCCTTTTTATAGGAAGACAAATAATTAATGTACTTGTAGCAATTGGTGTATCACTATTAACCGTTTGCTTAATGTATTTGTTTCACATTGATATCAATCAAAACTTCTTCGTTCTATGGGGCTTTCAAGCACTGTTAATGTTTAGCTTTTTAACCTTATCTCAAGTTTTCGTCATGTTATTTGGGAATATCGGTATGATTTTCAATATTGCCTTAACCGCATCACAATTAGTTAGTTCAGGAGCTATTGTCCCACGTGAATTATTGTCTTCTTTTTATCAGGGACTTGGTGATTTACTTCCAGCGACATATGGGGTTAATAGCTATTTCAGTCTAATTTATGGTGGAGGTAATGTATTGTTAGATATGAAGTATTTAAGTATCATTATTGCTTCTCTTCTGGTTGTAACAATTTTCGGAAAAATAATCCAACATTTATGGAAGAGATTACAGCCAATTAGAACGACTGAGAGTTAATAATTGAAAAGTTGAGATATGTTTGCACTTTATATCCAATAGTTTAACCCTATAGTTTTATTAATAGGATGTTTTCTTCTTTGCTATTAATGAGAAATACACTAATAAATGGTTCGAATCATTGATTTTGATGATTAGAGCCATTTTTACTTTCTAATTAGAACCTAACGTCAAGACTTAAAAGCAACTCCCCACATAATCTCTCCGAATAATCCACTATCTTTTCACATACTCATGTAGATAAGACAAGTTTTGCAATTCGAAAACAGGAGGTGTACAAATGGCATCTAACTCTAAATTTAAAGACCCAGGGTTTATCTTAACGATAGTATTAGTTCTCTATGCAGGCTTTGTATTCATCTGGTGGCCGACAGACATTTATGTTGCTGGGATTTCTTTGGTTGGATGGTTGATGTTTATCGGTTTATTCTTCTGGTTTTTATTAGCGATTATTTATTGTCTTTGGATTGAAAAGCGAGAGAGGGAGAAAAATAGATTAGGATAGGAGGGGATAGTGATGCGAACTACAGAAGCTATTATTCTTTTTATTTATTTAATTGTTATTACTGTGATTGGTATTTACTTTTACCGAAGAGCACGGCGATCGGAAAGTGATTATTTTACTGCTGGACAAAGTATCAATACTTTTGTTGGTGCATTTGCTATTTTTGCTGCAGTAGCTAGCTCTAGTTCTTTGATGGGGGCAGTTGGATCTGGGGTTGCTTTAGGAGTACCTTACTTTTTTACGTATGCATTTGGTGTTATTGCAATTATGCCATTTGCTATGTTTTTAATTTCAGGACAAATTCGCCGTTCTGGTGCGAAAACGATGCCAGACTTCTTTAACCAACGATATGGAAAATCGGTCCAAATTGTTTCTGCTATTATTGTTGTAATTGGAATGACGTTTTATATGGTACCACAGTTAACAGCATCTGGTCTTATCGGCTCCTATGTACTCGGAATAGATTATACAACGGCCGTTATCGTACTAGGGTTAGGCTTTACTATATATGCAGCATTAGGTGGGATGTGGGCTATTACCTATACAGATCTCCTACAAGGTGCGATTATGCTAATCGGGATAGTCGTTCTTGCTGGGTTTATTTTAGTTGATCATAGTGGTCTTAGTTCCTTAATTAGTGATGCTCTTGCAGTGAGCCCGACATTTGGAGATATTACACAGCCTTGGATGTCCTATTTCGGTTTATTTATTGCATTTCTATGGTTTGGCATCATTTCACCATCTGTCGTCATGCGTAATTTTGCTTCTCGTGATGCCAGAACTGCTCGGCGTTCTGCTATGTGGGCGTGTTTATTATATTTAACATTATTTATATCAGGATTCATGGTGACATCTGCTGGGGCAAGTTTAGGAATTATTGAATCTCTAGATAGAAGTGATATGATTTTTGTTTCTGTTGTGGAACATTATTTGCCGCCGATTTTGGGTGGAATTATGCTGGCAGGGCTTATGGCAGCGATTATGTCCTCTGCGGACGCCATGCTATTAGCTATATCCGCAGGGATAGCACATGATATATACAAAGGACATATTAATAAACAGGCATCAGAACGATTTGTCACGGGATTAGGGCTTGTCGTTATGATTATTGCGAGCGTTGTCGGTGTCATTATCGCAATTGATCCACCAGGGTTGATTGCTATCATGGTTGGTTGGGTCGGCGGATTCTTATTATCCTCTTTCGGATTCCCACTAGTACTAGGACTTTGGTGGAAACGGGCAAATACAACAGGGGCTCTCGTCGGGATGGTAGGAGGAGCACTCACCTTCTTGATTCTTATTATTGGACAATGGCTCCCTACCAATGCAGAACCAATAATTGGTGCGCCTGTCTCATTATTTTTAACCGTTATCGTTAGCTTAATGACGAAACCACCAGCTAAGGACATACAAGACCGAGTGGATTACTATCATGGTCATTTAAACTAATGAAGAGGGTGATGAATCATGCATGCAATAGAAAACAAAAGAAGATCCATCCAACGAATTGGAACGGAAAATAGGATAAGTGAAGTCGAACTTTACCAATATATTTATAAAAGTCTTGGACTAGGCCATAAATTCAATAAGTCTATTACGATCAAACATTTAATCGACTCTACTACAGAAAAGAAATTGATCTATCATCCCTTTTACATTGCGAAAACCATTGTCATTGCAGAACGCCCACCATTTCCTCCGAGAAGAACACCGAATCTTATTTTTGTAGATGGGGTTTCAGGTTATCGAGGGGTGTTTTCTAAGGTACCACCATTAACAAGGGAAGAGGTGGAACCGGATTACCTAGTACCTGTTCGGATTCCAGATGAACATAGTGCAGTAAACTATGTAAGGGATGTACAGCAGAAACAAATAAATCGTTCTTATGTATTAAAGAAGCCAAAACATGAAATCAGAGAAATCACCTTAAATTACTTGCCGTTATGGAAAGTAGCAGTGAAAAGTGAGCTAGTTAAGGAGATATTTTATATAAATGCTAATACGGGTGAGTCGGAGAAATATATGAGCAGAAGATGGCGAGAAGGTAAGGATTTGTTATAGGAAAAGGGACATGGGGAAGAAGCGTATCCCATGTCCTTTATCATGTTATAAATTCTGTTAAAAAATATGAAATGCCCACGCTACAATTGGACCAAATATAGTGCCAAATACAGCATTCAATGTCATAGAAACAGAACTCATAGAACCAGCTAATTCCCCATACTCAAATGTTTTTGCAGTACCTAAGGCATGGGAGGAGCTACCGAAAGCAATTCCCTTTCCAAGGTAACTGTCGATACGACTCCATTTCAGAATATGAGGTCCCAAAATGACACCTGATAGACCAGCAATCATGACGAACACAGCAGTCATGGAAGGTATCCCGCCTAGTCCAGATGAGATTTGTATTGCAACGGGGGTAGTGATGGACTTCGGCAGAATAGACAAAATTAAGTCTTCCCCAATGCCAAAAGCTTGAGCAAATAATAATCCACTTACCATTCCAAATATCATTCCAGTGAATACACCAGTAACGATGGGAAGAATATTTTCAATAAGTACTTTTCGATTTTTGTAGAGTGGATACGCTAGTGCTACAACACCAGGGCCAAGTAAAGCATTAATCCATTTTCCACCAATCATGTACTCCTCATAGGAAATATGAGAAAGTGTTAATAGTACTACTAATACTATTGTAGTCGTAAGAACTGGAAGAAACACAGGATAAGGTAAATACTTGTATATCGTTAACATAGCAAAATAAATCCCTACCGTTAGGAGGACTATACTGATTGCGATAAGTGTTTGTTGCATTTTTTTCGCTTCTTTCGTGATGTTGATTTCTTCTCGATGAGCTGACTCGTATATCCAGCAGCAATCATCGTTACGATCGTACTCATGATAATTATGAAAAATAGAATTCCACCATCTATAGAGAATAATGATGGATATTTTATTATACCGACCATAGCGGGAATAAATAATAAAGGTAGTAAAGCAAGTAAAAGACCTGCCCCATCAGCTATAAAGCTAGCAGGCATAAGCTTACAAGATAAGCAAATTAATAATAGAATTAGACCGATAATACTGCCTGGTATTGGTAAATTCAGTACGTTGTGTAGTACATCGCCAACAAATGAAAACATAAATAAAATAGCTATTTGTAAAATAACCCGTATTCCTTTCATAAAAAATAAGTTGTCCTTATATTTGGAACAACTTGCCCACCTTCTTTATCTTTAGTATGGATAAAAATATATATTTTTCTTTAATTACTTGTATAATACAACTACATAATTGTATTATACAAGTAATTGGGTTTTTGTCAATGGATTAAGAAAGGAAATATAGGGGGGAAGCTGGTGCAAAAAGGAACTAATAGAGCAATCGAGCGGATAGAATATGAGATTACAACCTTTATTCGTCATGCTGTTTACAAGGAAAAAACAGACAAGAAAATAGGATTTCTAGATAGATCGATATATTTGTTACTGCGGAATTTAGAAGAGTCTGGACCAGCAAGATTAAAAACATTGGCTGAACGTTTTAAGTTAGATATATCAACACTTTCTAGACAAGCATCAACTGCCGAAGCAAAAGGGTTCATTTCCCGTTCTAAAGATTCATCAGATGGGAGAGGAAGTGTATTCCAAATTACCCCACTCGGTAGAGAAAATTTACTCGCTGACAAAAAAGGAAGAATAGAACGATTCCAAAATATGCTACAAGAATGGTCCGTAGATGAACAGGAATTGTTTGCTGATCTATTAAGCAGCCTTAATGATTCCTTTATTGAATAGTCTTATATGAACCCGCTTTTAAATCATGCGTACGTTAAATGGCACGGAAAAAGAAGGACATTTCCGTGCCATTTTTGTAGAATGTATGAACATTTGGGAGTAGTTTAGGAAGGGGGAATATGCACCAAGTGAAGCGTACATGTGCCCAAATCTGGATTAGATAAGCCCAAGTAAAGTGGATATGCATCCAAACCTGGATCAGATGCGCCCAAGTAAAGTGGACATGCGCCCAAAATTGAGAAAGATGATCGCAAGAAAAGTGAAC
The DNA here is from genome assembly GCF_037975285.1 of Ornithinibacillus sp. FSL M8-0202. Classification (GTDB taxonomy): domain Bacteria; phylum Bacillota; class Bacilli; order Bacillales; family Amphibacillaceae; genus Ornithinibacillus; species Ornithinibacillus massiliensis. The sequence goes on along the minus strand of NZ_CP150248.1, from coordinate 908,383 downwards.
ATGCACCCAAAATTGAGAAAGATGATCCCAAGAAAAGTGAACATGCACCCAAAATTGAGAAAGATGATCCCAAGCTAAGTGAACATGCGCCCAAATCTGGATAAGATGCACCAAGTGAAGCGTACATGCACCCAAACCTGGAAAAGAGGATCCAGAGTAAAGTGAGCATGAGCCCGAAATTGAGAAAGATGAGCCCAAGAAAAGTGAACATGCGCCCAAATCTGGATCAGATGCGCCCGAGCAAAGTGAACATGCGCCCAAATCTGGATTAGATAAGCCCAAGAAAAGTGAACATGCACCCAAACCAGAGCAAGATGATCCCAAGCTCAGCGCACATGAGCCCAAACCCTAGAAAGATGCGCCCGCACCAATTGAACATGACCCCACACCAAGCGAGCATGCACCCAACCCCCAAAAAAGCACCCAACCCAAATCTGAGCCTTCACCATTTAAGCCACCCCACTAGAAATCCCCTTCCCAGTTCACTCAAACTTAAAGTTTGGAAAAAATTATCATTCCCCTTCACCCCATAAACAAGTGTAATAATACGAATATAGTAACGGTGAGCTTTATATAGTAGTAATGTGTGAAGATTTTTTGTAACCGAAAATGATTTCTATAAAGGTATAAACACCGTAACGATAAAATTAATTACAATGTGGGGGATTAACGTGACAACAGAGAATCAACTAATTAATAAATCCTATTATGAAAATATAGTGGATCAGAATAATAAGGAGCATCCAATTAAAGTGTTGGGTGATATGTACATGGAGGAGATGAAGAAAGAACGTCCAGAACTATCCTCCATTCGATATGCTCAAGGAGAAGTGTATTTTTTAAATAATGATTTTGAAGCGGCTATTTATAAATGGCAACATCCTTTAGATGAAAAATTTATTCCATGGGCACAGAAAAATATAGCGGATGCTCATTTTGAAATGGGTTTATGGGATCATGCAGAAAAATTTTACAAGGAAGTAGAAACCGAGTCGATAGACTTGAAGACGGAGGTACTACTCCAGCTTTTTTCACTTTACATACAACAAGGGGAACAACAAAAAGCAGTTGATGCAATTAAGAACGCTGTTACATTAAATCCGGATTATCCAAGTGTGACGGAAATTGCACAGACGTACTTTGAGGATATTAAGGATTGGGATCATGCAGTTGAATTGGCAGTAAAGGAGGCAATCCGAACAAAGTCACTTTCCTGGATCACGATATTAGAAGAGTATGTAGGGAGAGGACTTACTACCCATTATGGCCCAAACTATTTTAACGAGGTATTAGTCACCGTATTAGATATGGACAAATACCGATTTGAAAGCCTTACTGAAATATTGTGGGACAGCTATCGACAAAGTGAATTCTATCTTCATTGGCTAGAAGAAATTAACGAGCTTTTATTGAATAATAGTATCGAAGAATCGTATATGTGGAAGAAGCTTCCGAACCTATTTAAAGATGCTTACTTTGAATTAATCAGTGGAAGGTTTCTAATAAAAGAGATTTCTACATTAATTCAAAAGCATTTATCAAACTGGTTAGAAATATCATCTACATCTGATACATTAATCTCTTCATCGGCTGTTCTGGCTTGGAATGATATTTTTCCTTCCGACCTGCAAGCAACACTGATTAATGAAGCAGAATACTATTTTGCCAATTCTAACGTCAGTCAAAACAACCGGCAAGAGGGGATTAAACTATATGAGTCCATTAAGAAATGGGCAGAGAAAGAGGGCTTGTTAAATGATTTAGAAGTATTTATGGAGCCAATGTTAGAGGAGTACAACATCGATGTGGCAAGTCCATCCAAAATACGGAATATTATAAAGGCTGCGATAGAATTTCTGATTGAAAAACGTATAGAAGTCTTACAAGAAATTATCGATAAGATTCATTGGAACGAAGAGCTACTTACAAGACTTCATGATATACAAAGTCAGCTGCATGATATGGAAGTCGAAGAAGCAAGAGTTGTAACGGATTCATTCAGTCAATTAAAACAGGATGCAATACAACAAATCAAGAGAAAGCTGCCTGAAATAATTCGCAATTGTTCTGAACTAATAAAGGAAGATAGTGATTTTGGTAAGCTTCATGTGGACCTAAATAACGAAATGAATAAGCGGATTGCGAATTATATGGAAAGGACGGCTCTATATGATTTTAAACATGCAATTGCAAGCTGGATAAAAAATTCCGAAGAAGTATTCAATACTTATCAATTGAATTTAGATGATATGAGTGAAGGCTTTAATTACCAATATGGAGAGGAAAGGCTTAAATTAGAAGGTGATTTTAAAGTATTGGATGATTGGCAGAGGGACATGGAACGGATAACGAGGGGAATGCTTCATATTGAGAAAGTGAATATCTTGATGCGTAACAATCCGTCTCAATTATTGTTAAAGGGAGCAGGGAAACTGTTTGGTTCCATTTCAAAAGGTAATGATAAATTGTACAGCAAATATAGAAGCTATATTGAAAATGGGGATTACAGTGAAATAACCGAGAAAATCATCCAACCGTTTATCCAACAGGTAGAATTGTTTGAGGGCTCGATAGAATGGGATATTAGTAGATTTTTCGCAAATTCCCATGAGGTGATAAATAGTGTAAGTGAGGAACTACAAGGAGATATCGCCAAACATACGGATTCTCTAGAAATAATGAGAGAAAAACCGGAATTCTATCGTGATCCACTTACCCTATTTGATTTAAAGCTTCGTCAATATGAGTTAATGAATACGATAAGTTAATGGAAAATTGACCCAGAGTGAGAGCGCGAGCCCTGGGTCAATATGATATCGAATTATGTTTCTCTGTTATTAATGGCTTGTTGGAGAAATATCATTTCATCTGCAAGACTATGGAGTCGTTTAGAAACATTTGAATCATTTATTTCATTGGTTTCCATGTCAAAAGAATTGTTTGGGATGAACACATTTGCAGATGGGACTAATCCTTTTAAATAGCTAAGCACAGGCTTTAATTGATATTCCGGTACAAGAAAATGTTTATCTGACCATCCGGTTGCAATAATCCCAGTGACTTTATTTTTGAATCCATTCTCTGGTATGAAATCCAATAGGTTTTTCAATACACCTGAAATGGATGCTTGATAAATAGGGGTACCAAATAGAAGAAAATCAGCGGATAGAATTTTTTTTACAACTTTCCAAGTATCTTCGTTGTAATAGGAAAGTGGCTCTCCGCGGCATAACTCCACCTCGTATTCTCTTAAATCAATTAATTCAATCTCCAGTTGTGGATCTATGGAAGAAGCAGCTGTTAAAAAGGTAGACACTGCTTGTGACGTTTTTTCTCCGGCTAACGTTCCAGAAACTCCGACTAATTTCAATGTGTTTTTCCTCCTTCTATTCATATAGTCACTCTTTCTGCTTTAGTACTATACGCTTATAAAATCTAGCGTTAACTATCATTTAAATCCTATCCTATTCTAATAGAAATATCAAAACTACGTAAACAGACAAAGTAATATTACTTCGGGGCAGTAGAAAGTACAAAGGAAATTTTATTAAAGCAGGAACATAGTGTTTTATTGTGCGTATTTTTTGAAAATTACTTCCCCTTTCTATACGATATACTTGTAGGAATAAAATTTAACAAAGGAGAGGATTGTGTATGAACGGAAATACAGTCTTAATTACTGGTGGTGCAGGTGGTATTGGAAAAGAGACAGCGAAAGTATTTTTGGAGAATGGTGCGAATGTGGTTCTCGTAGATGTTAGTGAGGAAGCTTTAGAAAGCGCAAAGGAAAGTTTAAATCAACCGGATAAAACATTGGTCATTCAAGCTGATGTTACAAAGGAAGAAGACGTCATTCAATATGTTGAAAAGACGGTGGGAGCATTTGGAGCCATTGATGTATTCTTTAATAATGCAGCAATTTCTGGGCCTTCCATTCCGATTAAAGATCTTGATAAACAACAATTTGAAAGCGTTTTATCGATTAATGTAACAGGTGTGTTTTTAGGATTAAAACATGTTATAAAGCAAATGGAAAAGCAAGGATATGGGTCCATTATCAATACAGCATCAAATGCCGCTTACATAGGGGCTGCCGGCATGGCAGGATATATAGCCTCTAAGCATGCTGTTGCAGGATTGACTAAAACAGCCGCTCTTGAAGTAGCTTCTAGTGGTATTCGCGTGAATGCGGTAGCACCGGCTGCCATCGATACACAGATGTTATCCGGTATTCAAAAGAACATGAATCCGGACGATCCTGAAGGTGTTGGAGAAGCACTTAAGCAAGGTATCCCATTAGGTCGCTTTGGCACGCCAAGAGATGTAGCAGAAGTCGTGTTATTCTTGGCTTCTGATAAAGCTTCATTTGTAACAGGCTCATTATATAATGTTGATGGTGGAATGCAGGCGGATTAAGAGACTAGTTGGATGGCTATTCATTCCGTTTATGAACCCGTTGGAAACGCCTCATTATTACTACCGTAGTTAAACCGATAGCAAAATAATATCCTAAATAAAAGGTAATATTTACGAATAATGATAAAAATAACTTATTATAGAACGATTATCGACCCCCGAACGTTAAAGTGAAAACTAACTTTCGGGGGTTTTTTATGGCTAAGTGCAGTGAGGAATTTAAAATTAAGCTCATTACCAAGTGTTTATTATATAGACGTGTATCTAATATATATGACGAGGGTAACTGATTTTGAAAGGGATTTAACCAATGTTATTATTCCCGGACTTTTAGCAACAAATAAAAATAGGCCTTTTCTATTCTTTAGGAAAGATATAACTTATAGGGGATTTATACTAGATTAATAACGTATTAATTTGAAAAATATATCTTTGACTATCGTTTAATAGGGAGTTCATCTAAGCATATGATATCTATTTGAATATAATATAGCGACTATTACAAAAAGGAGGGAATAATCTATGAGTAACGTATGGAGAAACCCAAGTATCTTTGGGGATAGTGGAAGAGGATCTGGTGACTCTAGATCAAGAAGTAATTCAAAAAGTAATTCAAGAAGCGATGCTGATAATGAACTAGATTTCAGAAGTGATAATGAAGTAGATAATGATACTGATGTTCGTGTTAAAGATAAAAATACGAATGTTGCAAGGGCTAGAGTTGAAAATAGTGGTAATTCAAGAGTAGATCTAGATATTAATGTAGATAGTGAATCACGTGCAAGAGTACGTGCTAGGTCCGAAGCGGATTCAGATCAGGACCAAGATCAAAGACAAGATCAAGATTTTGATTTCTAATGAGTCTTTGCGAGGGATACTTGATGCAGTATCCCTCTCTTTAAATTTATCACCAAGAGGAGTGAATATATTGGAAAAGCGAATAGAAAATAAATTAAAAACGCTGATAGACAAGAGTGGAAACTCAGATATAGATCTTGTTGTAAATATAGAAACAAAGGCAATCGCTTATAGTGTTTTATGCGGAATTTATGCTAGAGGAGATATAAATGAAGAAGAACTAGAAAGAGCAGTTGAAAAATTAGATTCATTGATTGAGCGGGACAAGAGAAAACAAAGAGAAAGAAATCAAGTATTGGAATTTAATCAGAATCATAGAGAAAATTCAAAGCGTACTTCAAGAAGAAAATGGATTTAAACATTTTCTTCTTTTTTATACCTTAAGATCTGGATCTAACCTGAAGAAGCTCGAATTTTAGACGGAGGTGTTGAATAGCTCGGTATCATAGTATAATGAAAAAAATGGTAAGTTTAAAAGGAGCATTTAATCATGAGGAAATCATATTTTATATGGCTTGCTATTTATGGTGTTGTTTGGGTATTTGCTTATTTAGCATTTCCATCAGGCATAAATAAGATACAACTTACTAGTATGTGCGTGTTTTTCATCATTTTGTTTATACTTCCTATCACTGCAAATAAACCAATTTGGCAGACCATTTTATTCTCCATACAAGCACTAACCACTATCGGAGTTTTTCATCACATGGGCAATATGTTCAATCCATATGTATTTCTAATTCATGCGTTAATTATTGCCGAAGCGGTGTTTTACCTTAATCGCCTGAAGAGTTTTATTGTGATTGGTGTTCAACTAATATGTGCTTTCGTAATCATGATGGAAGCTAATCTCTCTACTACCATATTAGTTTGGTATGGACTTTTACATAGTTTAATAATTACTGCCCTGTTCTATTTTCAGACGGTACATATTAGAGAAAACGAACTATCAAAGAAGTATGATGTCTTATTAGATGAATATAGAAAAATGAAAAGACAGCTTATGATTGAAGAAGAACAAGCAAGACTCGATGAGCGTAATCTGATTGGACGGGAAATCCATGATTCAGTTGGACATAAGCTTACTGCTTTGTTAATGCAATTTGAGGCATTCCGTTTAAATGCTGTGGAACAAGATAAAGAGAAAATGACAACCCTTAAAGAGCTTATCAGTCAAAGCTTAGATGAAACAAGAAAAGCGGTAAAATCCTTTACTCAACCAGAAGTAGGCGGTCTCCAGGGGATTATAAGGCTAATCCGAAAGCTGGAAATAGAAAGCTATATGAAAATTCATTTCTCTGTTAAGCATGGTGCTTTCGCAGCTCCACTCTCAGGGGAGCAGTCCTTTGCCATATATCGTGCTGTACAAGAAGCGCTGACTAATATTATGAAGCATAGCTCAACAAGAGAGGCGCGTGTTATGTTTGAATCGCCTGGTCGAAGTATTTTTCGTTTCGAAGTAATCAACCAAACAACTTCTAATTACCATTTTCAAGAAGGATATGGATTGAAAGCAATGCGAGAACGATTAGAAAAAGTTGGAGGTTCATTGGATGTCACACAGGATGAGCATCAATTTAGGGTAAAAGGGGTTATTCGATTAATAGAACGAGGTGGACAGTATGATTAAAGTGTTGTTAGCAGAGGATCAAGTAATGGTACGTCAAGGTCTAAAAGCAATGATTGAAACAGATAAGGAGATTATTGTAACGGGTGAAGCAGACAATGGTATGGAAGCTGTTGCTTTATGTGAAAAACAGCTTTTTGATATAGCTATATTAGATATTCGTATGCCAGAAATGGATGGGATTGAAACCGCAAAGGTATTACGGACACGATTCCCGCATATAAAAGTTTTAATGCTTACAACGTTTGACGACCAGCATTACGTGGTAGATTCGCTGAAGCTTGGAGTTAGTGGATACATGCTCAAAAACGGCGACACGGAGTCTCTTATACGATCGATTAAAAGTACGATGAGTGGTGGACTCTCACTGGAAGGTCAGGTTGCAGCAAAAGTAATGCCTTATCTCCTTCAAAACCAAGAAGCAGATAAATCGGTAGACCCAACATTAACACCAAGAGAAAGAGCCATTTTAAAATGTATTGGAGAAGGGCTCAATAATAAGGAAGTAGCAGAACGGTTAGGGTTATCTGTAGGAACGGTAAAAAATCAAACGAGCCAAATTTTAGATAAATTAGAGTTAAGAGATCGAACCCAATTAGCAATATATGCAATTCGCCATCGATTAGTTTAGAAAAAATGACGAAAGTAACTAGTACCTATATCGTAAGTGACCAAAGTCAGTAGTGGCTTTGGTTTTTTTCGATTATGATGCAAGTATCAAACAGAAAAAAGGAGGAAAACCATGCTTGAAACTATCCGTTTAAGTAAGTCTTTCAAAGGAAAAAAGGCAGTGCAAGATGTTAATTTATATTTGGATAACGGAGAATCGGTTGGTCTGATAGGGCCAAACGGGGCTGGAAAATCAACAACGATTTCGATGATTTCATCATTAATAAAGCCAACAGCTGGAGAAATAAAGCTCAATGGTGAAAACATCATCAATAAACCGGAACAATTGAGGCGTATTTTAGGTGTAGTGCCACAGGAATTAGCGCTTTATCAGGAACTATCAGCATATGAGAACCTAAAATTTTTTGGTTCGATTTATAAGCTAAAGGGGGATGACCTCGAAAAAAGTATTCAGCGCTCATTGGAGATAGTAGGTTTGGAAGGTCGCCAAAAAGATTTAGTAAAAACTTTTTCAGGCGGGATGAAGCGACGGGTAAATATTGCTGTAGCATTACTACATCAACCCAAAATACTAATCTTAGATGAACCTACTGTTGGAATTGACCCACAATCTAGAAATCATATATTAGAAACGGTACGCATGTTAAATCAAAAGAATGGTACAACGATTCTATATACGAGCCATTACATGGAGGAAGTGGAGCAGCTTTGTGACAGATTGTACATTATGGATAATGGAGAAATTATTGCAACGGGGACAAAAGGTGAGCTACTAAGCATATTATCCGCAGAGGACACCATCAAAGTACAATTAAGCAAGATGAATGAAGTGTTTGTAGAGCAGGTGAAAGC